>JANPDZ010000148.1:0-5484 GCA_031431735.1 Acidobacteriota bacterium
ATCAGGAATTAGGCGTTAAGGAATATTATATTTTTGACCCGGAATATGATTATCTGGCTGAACCGCTGGTTGCTTATCATCTGAAAGAAGAGGAATTTAAAGAAATTAAGGTAAAACGCGGCAGAGTTTTCAGTCCGGCGCTCGGTTTAGAAATTATTGACACGGGCGAAACGCTTCGGTTATTCAATCCTGAAACGAAAAGTTTTCTACCAACAATGGAAGATTTGACAAAACAAGCATCAAAAGTTGGAAGGTTGGAATCGGAAATCGAAAAATTAAAAACAGAACTGGCAAAACTTAAACGGCAAAAATAGCATCTACAATATTTATGGCTGACTTAGCGAAGTATCAACAAGAGTTTAATAGATTTAACACCAAATACGTCAAGGAAGCGGTCAAAGAGCCTGTCAATTTCTGGGGTTTGGCCGGTTTTCTCGTCGCCGCCGCTTATACCGGAAGCATTATTCCGCTGTTTATCGCACTGATTTTTGAAGCCGTTTATCTGGTCGCTCTGCCGATGGTTCCTGCTTACCGTCAACTCGTCAACAACCGTGAAAAAGAACGTTACCGCGCACTCAACAAAGCCACTCGCGAAAAATTGATCAAGAGTTTTACGCCGCGTGAACGCGAAGCGGTCGAATACCTGCGCTGGCAGAAAGATAAAATTCAGGAAAATTATCACAAATTCACCGGTGCCCGCCAATTGCCTTCAAATCTGCGGACGCTTGAACAGCGTTGGGAAGATTTTGTTGATCTTTTGGACGTTTACCGACGCCGCAAACAGCACTTAAAATCAATCAATCGCCAAGCCGTTCATAATCAGCTTGCGCAGGCTTTTCGCGCATCTGAAAGCTCACCCGACGAAAAAACGCGACGGATTCAGCAAACCAACGTTGAAATCTTAAAACGCCGTCTGGCTTCGTTTGACGAACTCGAAAGAAGTGTCAAATTGGTTGAAGGACAATTGCAATCAATCGAAAATTTCTTTGGTTATCTGAACGACGAGATCGTCACGATGAGCACGCCGGAGAAATTCTCTTTGCTTGACTTTGAGCAATTGAGCGATTCGATCGCGATGACCAAACAAATGCTCGACGCAACGGCCGATTCGGTCGGTGCGCTCGATTCCTACAACCGCGAAATGGGCAATTACGAACTTTTGCCCGAAAATCGGTAAAGGTTTTACGCCATCAAAACCATCGAAGGAACGCGAATTTTAACATTCGTGTTCCTTTTTATTTTTGCATCACCTTTTCATTTCAATGAAGATTCTAACTTCTTCAAATCAGTACAAATGTTACTTATAGTCTGTGGACATATAGTCAGCAACCGTCTACTTTTGACCTCGTGACAATTATGGAAAAGTTTGGTCGGAGAGTAAAGAAGATTCGTCAAGAAATTGGCATCTCGCAAGAGGAACTTGCCTTTCGTGCCAATCTACATAGAACCTACATAAGTTCAATTGAGATGGGTAAACGTAATGTTTCATTAGTAAACATTGAAAAGCTTGCGAAATCGCTTGATTGCGAAATCAGTAGCTTTTTTACGGAGAATAAAACAAAGCATGCCGGGAAATGAAATTGAAATTGCTCGGTTTCTTTTAGGCAATCTCGGAGTCGTAAGGTTGAATCATTTGGGATTGGTAAAAGATGTTGGAGCACCAAATTCTGATGGTAGCTTTACGAATTTAACTTCACTTAAGGATTTAGATGGTATCTCAACTCAAGACTCTGGGAAAAAAGCAGATATTTATGTCAATGGACATGGTGTTTCCTTGAAGCAAGCGGGGGCAAATTTTCCTTTTAATCGTTTGCAGAGAGCGGAAATACTTAAAGTTTTTGAAGAAATTGGTTTTGATGATCCTGAAGCAAAACTACAACGAATTGACAAAGAAGTTGACGACTTTCATAACGGGTTACTTGAAAGTAGAAGCAGACCTTGGCAAAACCTTTTTGACGAAGCTGATTTCAAGCTACTTACAAAATTTCTGATGACTGAAGGTAGTCCGAATCTTGGTTACTCTTTGCATAAAGCCAAATATATTCTGGAAGCGCCAAGTATTGGGATAACTCAGGAAAATATTAGAGTTTTTACTTTTGATGAATACTTTGATGTGTTTAAGCAAGACTTTTTTTTCGCCATTCGTCGACAATGGATTGGTCAGAGTAGCGATTCAGAACATTCCAGAGCAACGGGGCTTTCGAAAAAGGTTGGGAACCACCCATGGGTTTACGATAATGTAAGTGGTGAACCAAGGGTTTCAAAATCCACTGGTAAAAGATGGAGAGATGATGTTGAGCCAAAGGATAGAAAAACGGTCTTTATGATTTTTGTGGAAAAAAAAGTAGAAAAGTAAAAACTTTATTGATTTAGCCTTGAAATTTTGACTGGAATTGCATACTATACGTAACCTTATATGAAAATAGCATCTTTTTTCTCGGGCGCAGGTGGTCTTGACCTTGGATTTTCAAAGGCAGGCTTCGATTGCTTATGGGCAAACGAATTCGACAAGGACATTTGGGAAACCTACGAAAGAAATCACCCAGGTGTTTATCTAGACAAACGTAGCCTGACTGACATTCCGACCGATGAAGTTCCAGACTGCGATGGAATTATCGGCGGCCCGCCTTGTCAGAGTTGGTCAGAGGCTGGAGCGTTGAGAGGCATCGGAGATAAACGCGGTCAACTATTTTATGATTTCATAAGGATTCTTGCCGATAAACAGCCAAAATTTTTTCTGGCTGAAAATGTATCGGGAATGTTATTGCCTGTCCACCGCAATGCACTGGAGAATATCAAGAGAATGTTTAAGGAATGCGGCTACAAATTATCTTTTCAAATGTTGAACGCAGCTGACTACGGTGTGCCTCAAGACAGAAAAAGAGTATTTTTTGTTGGTTACAGATCTGACCTCGGCATTGAGTTTGAATTTCCAATGCCTACCACTAAGCAAAATCGAATTCCCTTGCGCGATGCTATAGGCGATTTGAAGGATAATACCCTACCTGCAAAACAGGTTAACTCGACAAATGGCGAAGATTGTGCGATACCAAACCACGAATATATGACAGGCGGATTCTCTACAATTTTTATGTCTCGTAATCGAGTTCGCGGTTGGGATGAAGTTTCATTTACGATTCAAGCCGGCGGTCGCCACGCTCCGATCCATCCGCAAGCACCGAAAATGCAACTCGTTAAACAGGATGTTAGGATTTTTGCGCCGAACTTAGAACACTTATATCGAAGGTTGAGTGTTCGGGAATGTGCAAGAATTCAGACTTTCCCAGATACATTCGTTTTCTACTATAAAAATGTCTCAGCTGGCTATAAGATGATTGGAAATGCGGTTCCAGTCCAAATGGCAAAAGTATTGGCGACAAAAATCATGAGTGATTTGTTCGCTTTGAACGCTGTCAGAATCTCGAAAGTTAAACGTTGGGAATCAGTTTCATGTATGATTGAGCATCCGGAACTACAGATTACGACTGGCAATCCGTTACAGCAGGAATTTATTTTTGATAACTGAAGAAACGAAGTATTCAGAATTCCCGTGGTTTAGCAATATTCCATGAGGTTCTTTTTTATGATCGAAATAATTTCATCTTTACAACGACAATAGAAAAATTCTCTTTGCTTGACTTTGAACAATTGAGCGATTCGATTGCGATGACCAAACAAATGCTCGACGCGACGGCAGATTCGGTCGGTGCGCTCGATTCTTACAACCGCGAAATGGGCAATTACGAGCTTTTGCCCGAAAATCGGTAACAATTTTCCGTCATCAGAAAACAGGCGAACGAATTGATTTTAATCCGTTCGCCTGTTTTTATCTACAAATTTTTCAGGCTCAGTAGATCCAAATTTGGAAAAACCGAGTTGGTTTTGACTGTTTGAATCGGTTCTCGAAAACGATTGAAAGAGAAAAACACTCCAATTATTGGAAGCAAGATCTGAAATTCGACCAAAATTCAAGCTTTGGATTGATTGAAAATCCAAAATCCAAAATCTAAAATCCAAAATTTCGATCTACTGAGGCTATCTCTTCTAATCTTCAGCCGTAAAATCAATATCGGTCAATTCATCATTGACTGTCACGACCTGCGTCGGGTTAGCGAACAAATATTTTTTCGCCTGCGCTGTCAAAATATAAGTATGACCGGCTTCAACGTCCGTAAACCGATAAATTCCGAATGATCCCGTCACCGTCGTCCGAACGCCGCCCTCAGTATCGGTCAAAGTAACAATCACGTTTCGGATTCCGTTGCCATTCAAAGTTGTAACTTTTCCGCTGATTGAAACCAACGCAGATGTAGGAACAAGCTGGTCGGCTGTCCAGAACCCTCCGATTTGAAAGAAATTGCTATTTTGATTAAAAGTTCCGGCGGTATTCTGACCCGATGTTCCGGCAACTGTAAACCCGACACCTGCGCTTTCACCGCCGCCGCCCGGTATAACGGATTTTTCAAGACTGAAACTCCCGCCCGAAGCGATTTGTGCCGGCGCTGATTGCGTCAATGAAAAATTAAAAATTAAAAATGTAAAAAACATCAGAATTAATTTTGAATTTTGAATTTTGAATTTTGAATTTTCCATCATTTTTCCACCTCGCAGACTGCCGCCGTTTTGTTTTGCGCACAGACAATTTGTTTTAGAAGCTCGATTTGCTTTTTCTGTTCCTCGATCTGTTTCTGTTGCGCTTCGATCTGCACCTGTTGTTCCTTGACGGCGTTTATCAAAACCACTCCGAGGCGGTCGTATTTGACGCCTTCGACCTCGCCTTTTTCATTGCGGATGACGAGATTTTCTTCTACCGCTGCAACATCTTCCGCGCCCAAACCCAAATCCTTCATCCCGCCGTCTTTCCAATCGAAAGTAATCGGTTTCAGACGATTGATAATGCTCAAACCCGAATTAAAAGAATTG
This sequence comes from Acidobacteriota bacterium, assembly GCA_031431735.1. GTDB lineage: Bacteria > Acidobacteriota > Blastocatellia > Pyrinomonadales > Pyrinomonadaceae > JAFDVJ01. The sequence continues at coordinate 4,924 of JANPDZ010000148.1, forward strand.
ATGTTGGTTTTGTAACGTAAAGAAGATGAGCAGGTCGAGATTTGATTTGAAGCGTTGCGGCACAGCGTAGTTGAACCAGCTGTGCCGAGCGTGTTGACCTGCACGAGTCCGTAGGCGAGAACTTTGTCCGTGCCGTTACTGCGCCCCAATGCAATCGTGTTGCTGGTTGAAACTCTCGCCTCCGCGCCGATGGCGGTGGCAAAGCTCAGATTGTTCGTGCTGACATCAGCGGTATAGCCGATAATCGTGTTGTTACTGCCCGTCGTGTTGTTGCGTCCCGCGTCGAATCCGATAAACGAGTTGTTACTGCCCGTGTTGTTGTAGTAGCCTGCGCCTACACCGAAAAACGAGTTTCTGACGCCCGTCGTGAGGCTGAGACCCGTGGTTATGCCGAAAACCGAGTTGCTGTAGCCCGTCATGCTGCTGTTGCCTGCGTATTTGCCCACAACCAGGTTGCTGCCGTTTCCCGGAGTGAATAATATCCGATTGCCGTTCAGGTCAAACTGCGTCGCTGCATTGAGAATGTTCGCTGTTCCCGTTCCGTTGACGTTGAAATTCGCC
>JANPDZ010000149.1:0-2529 GCA_031431735.1 Acidobacteriota bacterium
TTCCTTTTCAATCGCGTATTCAAAATTGCGATACCAAAAGCCGGTCGTTTCGAGACTGCCGGCGTTGTGAGCGAAAAAAAGTTCGGGCATTTCTGCAAAAGGCTGAATCGAAACCTGATCTTCAGCAATTTGAAATTCCGCGTTTATCGCCCCCGTTTCGTGCTGCAGCGCGTGATAATCGCAAAACGACAAAAGCGGCTTTAATTCGATTTGGACTTTGGACTTTGGACTCTGGACTTTGGACTTATATTCAATGACGGTCGTATTTTCGCCGTTGACCATAAAAATCTTCTTCTCGATTTCGATGCCTTCGACTTCGTAAATCCAAACCGGAAACGGATCGAGGCGAAACGATTTCAGATATTTAAAGCCGGTTGGGTGGACGGAATTCGGATATTGATTCGCCGAAAGTTCGTAGGGATTTTCACCAATCGTCAGTATTTCTTCAAACTTTGAAAGCATCGTGATTCTACCCAGCGGCGGTTTTGTTGCGGCGGTCAAAAGACCGTGATAACGGCGCGAATTTGCGCCCGAAACGGTCGCGCTCGCAAAACCGCCGATGCCGTTTGTTTCAAGCCATTCGCGGCTTGTTGCTTCCTCAAAATTTGTGCATATTCTCTGGTCGAATTCAATCATCTCGTTTGTAAATTCCGTTTGCTTTTCGAGTTATTCCAATCGTTCTGAGTCGCGCCTTCAGGCGGCTTTTTGCATATTAAAGCGTTGACTCACAACTTAATCGTAAAAGTTTCGCCGGTCGGCGACAAATTCGGATTGTAAAAAGGGTCTTTTTCGATTATTTTTCGCCATTTTTGCCGGAAATACTCATTTTCTTTCGCGCTCAGGTTTGTTTGCAAATCACTTTTTTCTGTCTGAATCAGTTCGGCGTAAGGCGTGAAAACAATGCGCCGGTTTTTTTCGCCGAGTTTCAAACAAAGATCCGCGTCAAACAGCGTGTTCGGCAGATTTTCCGCATCGAAACCGCCGGTCTCATCAAAAATTGCACGCCGAATTGCCATACATTGCGCGGAAACTGCCGAAAAATTATTGATCACACGCGCCCGAGATAAATTCCAGTCGGTTTCACGCGGCAAACCGTGAAATGCCGTGCCGATCAGATCATCAAACCCGAAAACAAAACCGCCGCCCGAAATCGTTTCGTTTTTATCAAGAATTTTTCCGCCGACCGCACCGATTTCTTTTTGAACGGCAAAACTTACCAATTCTTTTAACCAATCTCTTGAAAGCGGGCGCAAACGCGCGTCAGCAAAGCATAAAATTTCGCCCGTTGATTGTAAAACCGCTCGATTAAGAAATTCGGCTTTTGATAAATTTCCGGGAAAAATTACTTTAACACTGTCAGAAAACGTCGGCTTTTCTAAATTCCCCGCCGCAATCAAAACGATTTCAAGATCTTGATAATCGGTTTCCGCCAACAATCTTTCAACTTGTTGTTTTGCCGCTTCAAAATCTTCGTTTGCCGATAAAATCAAACTCACGCACGGCAGCTTTTCGGGCAATTCGTAGCAAACACGGTGAAATTGATAAAGTCCTTGCTCAACTTTTGCCTTTTTCCCGGTTCTTTCAAAATGTTCGCGCAACGCCTCGCGGGCGCGTTCGTGCGCGTAAGGTTTTTCGTTGCCCGACAGCGCGACCGAACCGCTGATCGCCCGCCAATGATAAAGAATTCGCGGAATATGCCGAATTTGCCGTTCGTCAATTTGCTCGATAAAACGCAGAGCCAGATCGTAATCCTGACTGCCTTCCAAACCGATTTTGAAACCGCCGATCTTTCGCAACATTTCGGTTTTATAAGCGGAAAGATGCGTGATCAAATTCAATGAATATAGCAAATCGCGGCTGAAATCGGGCTTAAATTTCGGATAATAATGCACTCCTTGCGCGTCAATCATATCTTCGTCGCTGTAAACAAAAGCGGTTTCCGGAAACTCGTTTATTTCCTTTGCAAGATAAAAAAGCGCGTCTTCCGAAAGTTCGTCATCGTGGTCAAGCAAAACACAAAATTCTCCGGTCGCAAGTTCAAGCGCGGAATTTGAAGCAGCTGAAATATGTCCGTTTTCAGCGCGGAAAACGATCTTTATTCGTTCATCTTTGGCGGCGAATTCTTCCAAAATCTTTTTGATATGCGGAGCCGGACTTTTGTCATCGGCGATGCACAATTGCCAATTTCCGTAAAGTTGTTTGAAGACCGATTCGAGACACAGCCGAAGCCATTTTCCTTCGACGTTGTAAACCGGCAAAACAATGGAAATCAGAGGTTTGAGCGTGAGATTTTCGATTTCCCGGCGAATTTTTTGGCGGTCGTTTTCGATGATTTTATGACGCTTGAGCCAAAGCTGATACTTTCTTTTTTCCCGAATTTCACGCTTCGAGTTTCTCAGATGGTTTGAAATTCCAAGCCAACCTTGAGTTTTCCAGATTTCAGCGGCGCGCCTTATTTTTTGTAACAAAATATTCATTTAAATCGGCTTAGATCGGCGTGTCGGATTTGGTTTCCCATTTCAAATTCGG
>JANPDZ010000150.1:0-9719 GCA_031431735.1 Acidobacteriota bacterium
CGGCATTCGCCGCTTCCCGCGCGCGCCGATCACGTTCACCGGCGGAACGGGTAATCTACCGCACAATCCGCAAACTTTCAGATATATTAATGCCGGTTGCGCCACGTTATATAATGGTTCGACCAGCGCATTTCCGCGCGGTGCGGTCGGTTCGGCAACCTGCGATCAGGTTCACAATATCGGTGAGATCTGGAGCAGTATGTTGTGGGAAATTCGTAACCGGATGGTTACGCGTCTCGGACATACAGCCGGCACAACCCGGGTTCTGCAGGTTGTGACCGACGGTATGAAGCTTGCTCCGGTTGGTCCGACATTCCTTCAGGAACGCGATGCGATCATCACGGCGGCGGCGGCCCTGCCGGCCATTCCGGAAGCATCGCTTGACGTTGTGGATGTCCGCGAAGGATTCCGCGTTCGCGGTTTAGGTTTTAGCGCATCAATCACCAATGCGGGAACAGGCGCCAATAATACAGTTGTCGTCGAAGCGTTTGACTTTGCAAATGTTGCTTTGACAAACCCCTTCGCGGTCAGTGATTCGACCGGCGACAACGACGGATTCCCCGAACCGGGTGAAAACGTTTTGTTGAGCGTTCCGGTTAGAAATACGACCGGCGCAACGGTTAACTCAGTGACGGTCAATATCAACGGCGGATCAAATGTCGCTTATGGCAATATCGCCGATGGCGCGACCGTCACGATGCAGATTCCATACACGATTTCGGCAGGAGCAGCCTGCGGAAGTCTGCATACCGTCACGATCAATGTAAGCAGCGCGATCGGCGCACATACGCCGCAAATGCGTTCGTTCACGCTCGGCGCAGGGGTTGTTTCTCTATCAGAAAACTTCGACGCTGTGACCGCTCCGACGATTCCGGCAGGTTGGACGGCAACACCTATCCTAAGCGGAATAAATTTTGTGACGTCAACCAATAATGTGGATTCTGCGCCAAACGCAGCATTTGCGCTTGATCCGTTAACTGTTGGCGGCGGAACTGATTTGACCTCGCCGATAATTCCGATAACGTCTCCGGGCGCGACTGTTTCATTCCGCAATCGTTATGATACCGAAGGCGGTTGGGACGGCGGCGTTTTAGAAATCAGTATCGCGGGCGGTGCTTATCAAGACATCATTACTGCCGGCGGCTCATTTCTGCAAAACGGTTACACCGGCATTTTGGGTGCAAACGGCGTCAATAATCCGTTGGCCGGCCGCAATGCGTGGAACGGAAATTCAGGTGGTTATCTTACTTCGATTGTCGCCCTGCCGGCTTCAGCGGCAGGTCAAAACGTCCAGATCAAGTGGCGTTTCGGCGCGGATGATAATACAGCCGGAACAGGTCCTAACCCGGGTTGGTATGTTGACGGCATATCGGTTATCGGAGCCTACAATTGTTCGTTGGCACCGAATGTCAAATCACGCGCTGACTTTGACAACGACGGCAAAACCGATCTTTCGATCTTCCGTCCGAGTGAAGGCAACTGGTATCTCAATCGTTCGACTGCCGGATTCAGTGTTATCAAATGGGGACTCGCAGCCGACGTTCTGACACCGGGCGACTACGATGGTGACGGCAAGGCTGATACGGCGATCTTCCGCGCCACTGCCGATAGTTCACAACCCGACTTCTATGTCCTGAACAGCAACGGCTTTACGGTTTCAGGTGTGTCGTGGGGTATCGCGGGTGATATTCCGATCAGCGGCGATTACGACGGCGATGGCAAAACCGATTTTGCGGTCTTTCGTCCGTCAAGTGGTACTTGGTATGTCCTGAACAGCAGTAACGGTTCAAATACGATTGCGCCGTTTGGTCAGACCGGAGACGTGCCGCTGGCGTTTGATCTGGAAAATGACGGTAAAACTAATTTGGCGGTTTTCCGACCGGGCAACAATACCTGGTATATCGCCCGGAATACCGGCGTACCGGCGCAGAACTTCGAAACGGTTCCGTTTGGTCAGGCAAACGACTTACTCGTTCCGGCGGACTATGACGGCGACAATAAAGACGATGTTGCGGTTTTCCGTCCGTCAACAGGTCAGTGGATCGTTCGTCAAAGTTCCAATAGCGCAACGACGTTTACGACGTGGGGAGCTTCAGGCGATGTTCCGGTTCCGGGAGACTATGACGGCGACGGTAAAGACGATTTCGCAATTTACCGTAACGGTCAATGGTGGCTGAACCGTTCAACCGCCGGAATATCTGTCCAGAACTTCGGTGTCGCAACGGATAAAGCTATCCCGAAAGCTTATATTCCATAATTAAGGCGGAAACCGGAAAGATTTATTCCCGAAATCTTTCCGGTTTCTTTTATTTTCAGACCGGCGGTCAAAGAATATCTTTGATAGAAAGTTTTTTGCAACGCTTTCTCCGTTTGGTAAAAAAGCAGGTCATCAACAAATTCGTTTGATAGCCTGCTTTTTATTTTCTATCCGTTAGCAAAAAACAAGTTTTTTGTCGCACAATTAAAGCTATGGCAAACAAATACATCATCGCGCTCGACCAGGGCACGACGAGTTCGCGAACCGTTCTTTTTGACGAGCAAGGAAAATTGCTCGACATTGCCCAACAAGAATTCGAGCAGATCTTTCCAACTTCGGGCTGGGTCGAACATAACCCTGACGAAATCTTAAAAACACAGTTTGCGACGCTTGCGAATGTTATTTCAAAAAACCACATTTCGCCAAGCGAAATTGCCGGAATCGGAATTACCAATCAGCGCGAAACCGCCGTCATTTGGGATAAACGGACGGGCAAAGCGATCTACAACGCAATTGTCTGGCAAGACCGGCGAACCGCTCCCGTTTGCGAAGAACTCAAAAGCGCAGGTCTCGAGCATTACGTCAAACAAACGACCGGACTCGTCATTGATTCGTATTTTTCGGGCACGAAAGTTAAATGGCTGCTTGATAATGTTGATGGCGCAAGAGAAAAAGCCGAAAAAGGCGAGCTGCTTTTTGGAACGATCGATACATGGTTACTATGGCATCTGACCAAAGGAAAGACCCACGCGACCGATTATTCAAACGCTTCGCGAACGATGCTTTACAATATAATTGATTTGAAATGGGACGAGAAAATGCTCGAAGCATTGGACGTTCCGGCGGCGATTCTGCCCGAGGTCAAACCGTCCGGTTATTACTTTGGCAATTACGAACTCGAAGGCGTGCGAATTCCGATCGCCGGAATCGCGGGCGACCAGCAAGCCGCGCTTTTCGGGCAAGCCTGTTTTCAGCCCGGAATGGCGAAAAACACTTACGGAACGGGTTGTTTTATGTTGATGAATACGGGTGAAAAGCCACAGTATTCGGAAAACGGACTGCTCACAACAATCGCCTGGGGATTGGACGATAAAGTTTATTACGCGCTCGAAGGCAGCGTTTTTATCGCGGGCGCGGCGGTTCAATGGCTGCGCGACGGCTTGAATTTTTTCGCCTCCGCACCAGAATCCGAGAAATTGGCGTTGGAGGTCGAAGGCGATAATCCGGTCTTTGTGGTGCCCGCGTTTGCCGGACTCGGCGCACCCTATTGGGATATGTATGCACGCGGCGCGGTTTTCGGACTGACCCGCGACACGGGCAAAAATCATATTATCAAAGCAACGCTCGAATCAATTGCTTATCAAACAAAGGACATTCTGAACGCGATGCAGGAAGATTCGCGCATCGAACTTGCCGAATTGAAGGTTGACGGCGGCGCGTCTGCCAATAATTTTTTGATGCAGTTTCAGGCGGATATTTTAAATACAAGAGTCGAACGTCCCGAAGTCATTGAATCAACCGCCCTCGGCGCAGCGTATTTGGCGGGCATCACGGTCGGACTTTGGAAAAAAGAAGACATTATTCATAACCGGAAGATCGGGAAATTGTTTGAGCCGACATACGATGAAGAACGGCGAACAAAACTTTACAACGGTTGGAAAAAAGCCGTCAAACGCACGATGAATTGGGACAATGAGTGATTTTTATTGTTAAGTAAAAGAAATTTAATAAACTACCCCACGAAGAAATTTCTCGAAAATTAGATTTTGCCACCAAGAAAGCGCGTACCAAAGTTGATAAGAGTTTTATATTAACTTCTAAACTTAGCGGATTTGGCATTTTGGTAATAAAAAATTTAATGGGGTAGGTTATTAAATTTCTTTTACTAAATTGTTATTAGACATTATTGGAAATAGCAGTTTGGTCGAACTTTTCCGATTCCGGTCGCTGAAAGCGACTTATTTAATAGCGGCGGGTAAAATGAGTCTGAGCGATTGACACCCGCCGTCAGCGATGCGCAAATATTCCGACGCTGAAAGCGTCGCATTCATTTTGGCGGATATGCGACGCTTTCAGCGTCGAGACATTTTTTCGGTCGAGTTCGGCGGGTATCGCTCATCGCTCGACCCGCCGCTATTAAATTTGTCACCTTCGGCGACCTTTTTGGAAATTTGTTTTATTTCCAATAATATCCATTGTTGAGGTCTTTGGTTTTTGGCTTTTGAAAGAACTCGCCGATTGGCGATGAATTTCTCTTCAAAACACTAATTGTTCCGACTTCTTGATTCGAGAGAATTTAATTTGAACAAAAACCAAAGGCCAAAGTCTCGAGACCTGATCAGTCACAAATTATCTCAATATAAGAATTTTATGCCTTTCATTTCCCGTTTGCGGCTTTGCGGGAAATTATTTTTCATTTATCCTTAGAAGTTGTTTAATTGCAATCTGAATATCTTTTCCCGCAAAGCTGCAAAGGGGCAAAGAGACCTTGTCTTTTTAAGGTTATTTTCCGGTCTTGAATCACATAAATTATGAAACACTTTATCGCCACATTTCTTTTATTATCGCTTTCAACAATCGGTTTCGGGCAAAACACGAAATCGCCGTTAAAAATTTTCACGGTCAGCGGAAAAACGGTGACTGTTTATACGACCGCCGAATCCACGAATCAAAGATTGACTGAAACCGCACGGCTGAAATTCGCCGAAAAACGCCAGCCGACCGAAGGCGAGATCAGCGTTTTCGTCAATCCGAACAAGAGTTTTCAAACTTTTCTCGGCATCGGCGGTGCTTTTACCGATGCAAGTTCGGAAATTTTCGCGCGCCTTTCGAAAGACAAACAACGCGAGTTTTTAGATGCCTATTACAGCAAACAAAAAGGCATCGGCTACACGCTCGGCCGGACGACGATTCACAGCAGCGATTTCGGCAGCGAAAGCTACACATACGTGACCGAGGGCGATAAAGAACTAAAATCTTTCAGCATCGAACACGACCGCCAATTTCGCATTCCGCTGATCAAACAGGCAATGCAGACGGCGGGCGGAAAACTCACCCTTTTTGCGAGTCCGTGGAGTCCGCCCGCCTTTATGAAAAGCAACGGGTCAATGCTGAAAGGTGGAAAACTTCTGCCGGAATTTTATCAGCCGTGGGCAAATTATTTCGTTAAATACATCAAGACTTACGAAAAAGAAGGAATCCCGATCTGGGGTTTGACGATTCAAAATGAACCGATGGCAACCCAGCGTTGGGAATCGTGCATTTATACGGCTGAAGAAGAGCGCGATTTTCTGAAAAACTATCTCGGCCCGACGCTCGCAAAATCAGGGCTCGGCGATAAAAAGATCATCATTTGGGATCACAACCGGGACATGATCACGCAGCGGGTTGATACGATCCTCAGTGACCCGCAAGCGGCGAAATATGTTTGGGGAATCGGCTTTCATTGGTATGAAACCTGGAGCGGCGGCGAACCGATGTTTGAGAATGTCGAACAGGTTCACGCTTCTTACCCCGACAAAAACCTGATCTTCACCGAAGGAACGGCTGAAAGCTTTGATGCTTCCCGGTATCAGTTTTGGGGCAACGGCGAGCGTTACGGACGTTCGATGATCAACGATTTTAATAACGGAACAGTCGGCTGGACGGATTGGAATCTTTTATTGGACGAAACAGGCGGACCGAATCACGTCGGAAATTTTTGTTTCGCGCCGCTTCACGCCGACACCAAAACGGGTGCGCTTGTCTATACGCCGTCTTATTATTACATCGGACATTTTTCAAAATTCATCGCGCCCGGCGCAAAACGCATCTCAAGCGCGGCAAGCCGCAGTCAGCTTTTAACAACATCGTTTCAAAATCCCGACGGAAAGATCGTCACCGTCGTGATGAATCAGAGCGACAAGGAAGTGAAATATAATCTGAGCATTGGAACCGAAGCGGCGGAAGCAACGATTTTGCCGCACGCGATTCAAACATTGGTTTACTAAAAAAGTTCTAAGTAGTGCGATTTTTAAATTTTCTAGGGTTTTTGTCTTCGTTCAGAGTCCAAACTTTAGTTTGAATCCCGCCGCGCTTCGCTGGCGGGAACACGCTAAAGCGTGGACTCTGAACGAAGACAAAAAATCGCTAAAGAGAACTCAAAATCATGGAAAACTTAAAAATTGCTCTACTTATTTTGTCCTCCGTTTTACAAATCAACAAACCGACTATGAAAATTCAATTATTGATATTAACGCTTATGACATTTACATTTTGCCTGTCAGTTCAGGCAAAAATCATACTGCCCAAAATTTTCTCCGACAATATGGTTTTGCAGCGGGACGCCGCGATTCCCGTTTGGGGAACTGCCAATCAAGGCGAAAAGGTCGAAGTCCGATTTAACAAACAAACGCAATCTGTTGTTACAGACGCAACCGGAAAATGGTCTTTAAAGCTCAAAGCCGAAAAAGCCGGCGGAGCGTTCACGCTGATCGTGAAGGGCGAAAACACGATTGAAATAAAAAATGTTTTGGTCGGTGAGGTTTGGCTGTGTAGCGGACAATCCAATATGGAATGGACGGTCGGGCAATCAATGAACGCCGAACGAGAATTGGCTTTAGCCGATAATCCGTTTATTCGACAGATCAAAATTTCAAAAGATGTCAGCGCAATGCCGCAAAGCGATTTCAAGGAAGGCGTGTGGAAAGTCAGCAATCCAAATAACACAAAGGATTTTTCGGGCATCGCGTATTTCTTTGCGCGTGATCTGTACAAGGAATTAAAAGTTCCGATCGGCATCATCAATTCGTCTTGGGGCGGAACAAATATCGAAACCTGGATCAGCCGCGAAGGTTTTGAATCGAGCGTTGAATTCAGGGAAATGATCGCCCGAATGCCGCGAATTGATTTAGATTCACTCGGCAAACTCAAGGTCAGCGAGAAAACCAAACAGGTCGAAGCCTTGCAAGGGGTTAAGTTAAGCGATTTTGACGGCAATCGTTTTCAGGAATTATCGTTTGACGATTCCCGGCTGCCCGTGCTGAATCTTCCCGGACTTTGGGAAACGCAGAACTTAGGCGAACTTGACGGCGTAGTTTGGCTGCGGAAAATCATCACTTTAACAGCGGAGCAGAGTCAAAAAGCGGCAACTATTGAACTGGCGAAAATTGACGACAGTGACCTCACCTTTATCAACGGCACGGAAATCGGCAAAACCAATCAATGGGACGCGAAAAGAAAATATAATATTCCAAACGGCGTTTTGAAAGAAGGTAAAAATCTGATCGTCGTCAAAGTAACGGACACGGGCGGCGGCGGCGGAATTTACGGCGATTCGGCCGACTTAAAACTCGTTTTGGAAAATTCTGTCATTCCCCTGACCGGAAGCTGGAAATTCGAGGTCGAAAGCATCAGAGCCGGGACAAGCGAAAACGCGTTTCCAACAATCGCCTACAACGCGATGATCAATCCGCTGATTCCCTATTCGTTTCGCGGAGTTTTGTGGTATCAAGGCGAATCGAACGCCGGGCGCGCCTATCAATACCGCAAAGCTTTTCCGTTGCTGATAAACGATTGGCGAAAGAAATGGAACAGCGGCAATTTTCCGTTTTATTTTGTCCAGCTTGCGACATTCAAATCAGACGGAAATAGCAATCTGGGCAGCGGTTGGGCCGAACTCCGCGAGGCACAAACGCAAACTTTGCAATTGCCGAATACGGGAATGGCGGTGACGACCGACATCGGCGACCCGAACGATATTCACCCGACCAATAAACAGGAAGTCGGACGAAGATTGGCGGCACTGGCATTAAACAGAATCTATAAAAAACGGATGATTGACAGCGGCCCGAGCTTCAAATCAATGAAAATCGTCGGAAATAAGATCGTCGTGACATTTGAAAATATCGGCGGCGGCTTGATCACAACCGACAAAAACGTCATCGTCAAAGGCTTTGAAATTGCCGGCAGCGACCAAAAGTTTTACGAAGCAAACGCGGCGATTCAAGGCAATACCGTGATAATTTCAAGCGAAAAAGTCGCGTCGCCGTTGGCAGTTCATTTCGGTTGGGTCGGCGATGCTTCGGCTAATAATCTCTTCAACAAAGAAGGTTTTCCCACTGTTCCGTTTAGAACCGACGATTGGAAAAATGTGACCCAAAAAGCGAAATATTAGCTCGCAGATTTTGACTGAAGTTACGGCAAAGGGCGTTCTGCGTTTGCCGAATGACTTCTCTTTTTTCGTATGTTTCGTATTTGAAATGAGCGATGAGCAATTTAAGATTGTCGGTCTCGGGGAAGTGTTATGGGACGTTTTGCCGACGGGCAAACAGCTCGGCGGCGCGCCCGCCAAGTTTGGTAAAATAATCCGACGGTTTATGAAATCAAAAGCTATTTGGTCAATCATCAAACAGCTTTGAAAATCGCGCTGGCAAAAGGCGGCGGCGCGGCCATCAGCATTCGGGCGGCAACCGCCGCTGATTTAAGAAACTTGAAAAATTATTAAAGCGTGATCAATGCCGTATAAAACCTGAAAAGTTATGACTGGAGCGCAAGGCATCCTTGCTTTCCATGAGCGTCGCGTCGGCGCGAAAAAAGCGCTTGCTAACAGACATCTCGACCTTCAGCAACAGCCATTTTCGCCTTTTCAGGCTCATGGCAAGCAGGGATGCCTTGCGCTCCAGTCAGGGATTGCGCGTTTATCTTTAGAACAGTTCGGAATGCAACGTTTTTTTCGCGCTTAGGCAAGACGCGGTTACCCGCGATTCGGTCTTTACAGTTCTGTTAAAATAATGGCTTATGGAGATAAAAGAGAATTACAATTTTAAGCCGCGAAGCGAAACGTCAAAACAGGGTTGGTATTCGCGTGGGTATTTGCCGCATTTTGACGGCGGCGAGAAGTCGCAGTTTATCACGTCGCGGTTGTTCGATTCGATTCCACAAGAGATTTTGGCGAAATGGCGTGAGCAACTAAAAACGGAAAGCGAAATTGAAGGCGGATTCGATGCGGAGACGGCTTTTCGGAAGCGCGTCGAACTTTATCTCGACCAAGGCTACGGCAGTTGCTTTTTACGAAATGAAAAAGTTGCCGAAATGGTGCAAAACTCTTTGCTTTTTCACGATGGGAAAAAATATAAATTGCACTCGTGGGTCATCATGCCGAATCACATTCATTTTTTACTGACTCCGAACGAAGGTTTTGGACTCGATGAAATTGCGCATTCCATTAAATCTTATACAGCCAACAAAGCGAATAAAATTCTCGACCGCACAGGCATTTTTTGGCAACACGAACCGTTTGACCGATACATTCGTGATCGGCAGCATTTTGTCAATGTCATAAAATACATTGACAACAATCCGGTTAAAGCAAAACTGTGTGCGAAACCCGATGACTGGCGATTTTCAAGCGCCTATTTTCAATCGAAAAAGACCGAATAGTTATAACTGGCGCGTAAAACCTGAAAAGTTATGACTGGAGCGC
>JANPDZ010000151.1:0-2173 GCA_031431735.1 Acidobacteriota bacterium
TCAAACAAGTAGAATGATGAGGAACAAACAGAACAAAAAAAGGCAAAAATCAGCTTGGAAATCAAACAGGCTTTTTTCTGCTTTTATCTAAAGTCGAGTAAACAACTATCCTCTCTATTTGTGTGGTATTTTCACTTGACATATTCTAAAAATTTGCTACTATTTGGGATAACAACCCTAGAGATAGCATCTCTAGTCCAATGCCCGCTAGCAATAGCGGGCGTTTCTTTTTAAAGCCTTTCCAAATCAAGTCTTAGTAAGACGAGTGGTTTCTGTTGAAAATAATCAAACGGTGCTACTTTGTAATGAAGAAGAATTTCAATCTGCATTGAAAGAAAACCGCATAGCTGTCTCAATTGGCTTTCCAATTCACGATATAGTTAACCAACAAACCGAATTAAGAAAAGCCGCATAAGCAAAGAACGGTGGCTTATTTCAAATCACTGCCCTTTTGAGACAACCTTAAAAACTATTAAGACAAAATAGGCTTATAAGAAAAGCCGTCGCATACAAAAAGTTGACTTGCTTTATGGCTGGTAGCAAGATCTCGCTACTAACCATAAGTGTCTCGCGTGCCTGACAGATTTATTTATTTGGGTTTGTTAAGTCCCCAAAATTCTCAAGTCAGACGGAAGAAATTTTTGAGCATCTCCACAATGCAAAAGACAAAAAGCCTTCGGTAATTGCCGGAGGCTTTTATTTTTTGCGCAAAGTTTCTAAATATTGCCCGGCTTCTTCGAGCGCGGCATCGCGTCCTGTTTGAAGGCGTTTTTGAAGGGTTGAAATTTTAATCTGCATAAGTTTTGAGAGTTTTATTCTTATCGGCGCGAGACGGGTTGTTTTTCCTTCAAATGCTGCGTCGTCAGTTCGGTCACGGAAGCAAACGTTTGATTGGCTTCGGGCAAAACAAGTTCGTTGGTTTTTGCGTCGAGCTGATTTGTATGCGAATCGAGTTCGCGCTGACTGTCAGCTTCGGATGATTTGTCGGAAACGTCTTTTTTCGGCACGGTCAGCAGCATGCCGTTGATGACAAAGCTGAGCCCAATAAAAAACGTGATGAGGCCAAGAGCAGCGACCATAAAGATGTCCTTTTCTCTGACAAAAGCCGTCAAGAGGGTAAAGGCGATCGCGGTGCCGAGACCGATTCCCGCGATCAGCATCCCGACGCGCATCCGACGGAGACGTTTTTCTTCGGGCGATTCGAGAAATTTCTCGATCTTCGGCAGCACATCTTCGGCGACGATCTTCAGATCTTTCGCCGTTTCGGCATCCCGGATCTTGAAGGCAAAGGCGCGTCCGATCTCTTCGCGCGCCGTCTCAGCCGATGCCGTGATAATGTCGGGCATTTCCAAAACTGCTCGTGCCGGACGCAGATCCGTTCCGCACGCCCGGCAAAATTGATTGAATTGTTTTTCTTCGATTCCGCATCCCGGACAAAACATATTTTTGGCAGTTCTCCTTAATGTCTGAATTTTACGCTGAAATCAATCGAAAAGCCATACGTTCCAAATTTTGTTTTAGTTCGACAGATTCACATATAATATTTTAAAAACTTGCCGATTTTTGCTGGAATACGCTTGCAAGTAACTGTCAAACCGTGCATTATTGATTTTGTTAATCCTTCTCTTGTGCATCAACGGTGATGCGCCCGACAGACAGAGTTTCTTTTGACGGCGTTATGGATAGTTCGGGAGCAGGCAGTTTTTTATAGGTTACAGAAGTTGCTTTCTTGAAAGCATCCGAACGCGATACTTCGTCAGACTTACCGTTTCCCGAAGAGCAATCCCGATTTCGACACTTCTTTTTATGTTCCCGGCGTTACGGCGAACAAAGGATAATTAATAAACAAATGAAACTTTATGTAGGAAATCTTTCCTTTGGTACAACCAGCTATGATTTAGAAGAATTGTTCGGTCAACTCGGCACGGTTCAATCGGCAAATATTGTTGAAGACCGCGACACGGGTCGTTCGCGCGGCTTCGGTTTTGTCGAAATGTCGTCAAAAGAAGAAGGCGAAAACGCAATTGCCGAACTCAATGGCAAAGACCTTGACGGACGCAGCCTGACAGTCAACGAAGCCAAACCGCGTGAAAATCGCACGGGCGGCGGCGGCGGCGGCGGTCGCGGTGGATACGGCGGCGGCGGCGGCGGCGGTCGTGGCGGATACGGCGGC
>JANPDZ010000152.1:0-9312 GCA_031431735.1 Acidobacteriota bacterium
TTGATTGCTTTGCCTTCGACCAGAACCGGCTCGAAAGCCTGAATTCCCAAACGGTGAAGCGTCGGCGCACGATTTAAAAGCACGGGATGTTCGCGAATCACTTCTTCGAGAATGTCCCAAACGATCGGCTCTTGACGTTCGACCATTTCACGCGCCTGCTTGATCGTCGCGGCGTGTGAGTCACGTTCTAATTTGTTATAGATAAACGGTTTGAAAAGCTCCAAAGCCATTTTCTTCGGCAAACCGCACTGATGCAGTTTGAGTTCCGGGCCGACGACGATCACCGAACGTCCCGAATAATCAACACGTTTGCCGAGCAGATTCTGACGAAAACGTCCTTGTTTTCCTTTCAAAGTTCCCGATAGTGATTTGAGCGGACGATTGTTCGCGCCGCGCAGAACGCGACCGCGCCGACCGTTATCAAAGAGCGCGTCAACGGCTTCTTGCAGCATTCGTTTTTCATTGCGGACAATGACTTCCGGTGCGCGAAGTTCGATAAGTTTTTTCAAACGATTGTTGCGGTTGATCACGCGGCGATACAGATCGTTCAAATCCGAAGTCGCAAAACGTCCGCCATCTAAGGGAACAAGCGGGCGAAGTTCGGGCGGAATGACCGGAATCACATCCAAAATCATCCATTCGGGTTTGTTGCCCGAACGAAGGAATGAATTTGAAACCTTCAAACGCTTTGAATATTTCAGTTTCTTCTGCTGCGAAGTTTCTTCGCGCATTCTTTGGCGAAGATCGTTGACAAGCTCCGCCACATCAACCGTTGCAAGAAGTTCTTTGATTGCTTCGGCGCCCATTTTGGCGATAAATTGATGCGGATAATCGCGCATCAATTCACGATAACGTTCATCGGTCAGCAATTCTTTTTCTTTGAGTCCCGGCACTTCGCCCGGATCAACGACGATGTAGGTTTCAAAGTAAAGAATTTTTTCGAGATCGCGGAGCGTAATGTCCAAAAGATGTCCGATCCGCGACGGCAAGCCTTTGAAAAACCAGACATGCGAACACGGACTCGCGAGTTCGACGTGACCGAGCCGTTCGCGGCGAACCTTTGATTGGGTAACTTCGACACCGCATTTGTCGCAGATCACGCCGCGATGCTTCATTCTTTTATACTTTCCGCACAGACATTCCCAATCCGAAACCGGACCGAAAATACGGGCGCAGAAAAGACCGTCGCGCTCCGGCTTGAAGGTGCGGTAATTGATCGTTTCCGGCTTGGTAACTTCCCCATGCGACCACGACCGGATTTTTTCGGGCGAGGCAAGGCTGATGCGAATCGCCTCAAAATTCGGGGTTAATTGTGTTTTATTATCTTGTTGCAATCGAAACATATTTCTCCATTTCGGATTTGTGATTTGGGATTGCGGATTTGGGATTTATTTTTCTTAAAATCCGCAATCCGCAATCCACAATCCGCAATCCATTAGTCTGCACCTACAACTTCGCCAACGCCGGCCGCAATTGCTTCGGGGTCAATCTCATCTTCCGTGATGAGTTCGACATCCAAACAGAGCGACTGCAATTCGCGCACGAGAACATTAAACGATTCGGGAATGCCCGGATGAAAATCGGAATCACCTTTGACGATGGTTTCATAGATTTTCGAGCGTCCGGCCACGTCGTCTGATTTACATGTCAGAAGCTCTTGCAGAATATGCGCCGCGCCGTAGGCTTCGAGTGCCCAAACTTCCATTTCACCGAACCGCTGTCCGCCAAATTGCGCTTTGCCGCCGAGCGGTTGCTGCGTAATCAAGCTGTATGGTCCGATTGAACGGGCGTGAATCTTATCGTCAACCAAATGTGACAATTTGAGCATATAAATGTAACCGACCGTTACTTTCTGCTCGAACTGTTCGCCCGTCAAACCGTCATATAAACGGGTTTTGCCCGATGGGCCGACTGACGGCGGAATACCGAGTTCGTCAAATTTCTCGTTGGCTTTGCCGATGTATCGTTTGATCTCATCTTCGCTTGCACCGTCAAAAACAGGTGTCGCAAAATGTAATCCCAAGATTCGCGCCGCCCAACCCAAGTGAGTTTCCAGGATTTGTCCGACGTTCATACGACTGGGAACACCGAGCGGATTAAGCACGATGTCAACCGGCGTTCCGTCCGGCAAATACGGCATATCTTCTTCCGGCAAAATACGGGCGATAACACCTTTATTACCGTGCCGACCGGCCATTTTGTCGCCGACTGAAAGTTTGCGTTTCATCGCGACGAAAACCTTGACCATTTTGATAACTCCCGGCGGAAGCTCGTCACCTTGTTTGAGTTTGGTGATCTTTTCTTCGTAGATGTCGCTCAAAATGTTGATCTGGCGCGTCGTGCGTTGTTCGTATTCCTTGATCTCGCCGATGATGTCAATCGTTCCGGCGGAAACATCGGCTTTCTTCAGATACCGAAGTTCGATGCCCTGCAGCATTTCTTTCGACAAAGTTTCGCCCTTTTTAAGCAAAACTTCGCTGCCGTTGGACAAATCTTTCGTCAATGTCCGGCCTTCGAAAAGTTCCAGAATACGCTGGTCGCGCTGTTCGCTCAAAATACGAATTTCGTCCTCAAGATCGCGGCGCAAGGATTCTTCTTCAAGCGCCTCGATGTCGAGCGAACGGTAATCTTTTTCCTGACCTTTCCGCGTGAAAACCTGAACGTCAACAACCGTTCCGTCAATTCCCGGCGGGCAGGTCAAGCTGGCATCTTTGACGTCGCCGGCTTTTTCGCCGAAGATCGCACGAAGCAGTTTTTCTTCTGCGGTCAATTGAGTTTCGCCTTTCGGTGTCACTTTTCCGACGAGGATCGAGCCGGGTTTGACCTGTGCGCCGATGCGGATGATTCCCGATTCGTCCAAATCACGCAGCATATTTTCGCCGATGTTCGGAATATCCCGGGTAATTTCTTCGGGTCCGAGTTTTGTATCGCGCGCTTCGATTTCGAGTTCTTCAATGTGAATCGAAGTGTAATAATCTTCCTTCACGAGCCGTTCCGAAACCAAAATTGCGTCCTCGAAATTGTAACCGCGCCACGACATAAATGCGACAAGCACATTTCTTCCGAGTGCGAGTTCACCGCGATCGGTACAAGGACCGTCGGCGATCACCTGACCTTTTTTGACACGTTCGCCGACCTGCACGATCGGACGTTGATTGATACAAGTGTTTTGGTTCGAACGTTTGAATTTGACGAGCGAATAAATGTCCGCCGTCACTTCGCGCGAAATCGTGCCGTCAACACGGTGATCGGCTTTGACGATAATGCGTTCCGAGTCAACGTAATCAACAATGCCGTCGCGTTTTGCAATGACGACCGCCCCCGAATCGCGGGCGGCAACCTGTTCCATACCTGTTCCGACATACGGAGCCTCGGCACGCAGCAGCGGAACCGACTGACGCTGCATATTCGATCCCATCAGAGCGCGGTTGGCATCGTCGTTTTCGAGAAACGGAATAAGGCTCGCCGCGACCGAAACGAGTTGTTTCGGCGAAACGTCCATATATTGAGTTTCGGCGCGATCAGCCGTAATAAATTCACCTTTTTGACGCGCCGCATTGCGTTCGTTAACGAAATAACCATTTTCATCAAGCTCGATGTTGGCTTGTCCGATGATGTATTTATCTTCTTCCCAAGCTGTCAGATAAAACGGAAACGGCTCGAATTCGGCTTGCTTTTGGTTTGCTTTGAGTTTCGTATTTGCCGCTTCGACATCTTCAAGCGGGACGTGTTGCTTTGGCTTGAACGGCGTATCGCCGCCATTGTGGATCACAACATATTCAATCACGCGCCCATCTTCGACCTTCCGATACGGCGATTCGATAAAACCGAATTCGTTGATCCGCGCAAAGCAGGAAAGCGACGAGATCAATCCGATGTTCGGTCCTTCAGGCGTTTCGATCGGACAGATTCGGCCATAGTGCGTCGGGTGAACGTCGCGGACTTCAAAGCCGGCGCGTTCACGCGACAAACCGCCCGGCCCGAGTGCGGACAAACGGCGTTTGTGCGTAATTTCCGACAGCGGATTCGTCTGATCCATAAACTGCGAAAGCTGCGACGAACCGAAAAACTCTCTGACGGCCGCCGTCACTGGTTTCGCGTTGACCAGATCGCGCGGCATCGTCGTGAACATATCCTGCTGAATGGACATTTTTTCCTTAATGGCGCGTTCCATTCGTTCAAGACCGATGCGGAATTGATTTTCTAAGAGTTCGCCAACGGCGCGAACCCGGCGATTTCCCAAATGATCAATATCGTCTTGCGTATAATGTTCAAAATCGCGCTTCATTTTCAGCAGATATTTGACGACTTCGATAAAATCACCGGCTTTCAAAAGCGAGTCATTTATGCTGTCGCGTTCCGGTCTGCCCATTTTGATATTGAATTTAAGGCGTCCGACACGCGACAGATCAAAACGGCGCGCATCAAAGAACATACCTTCGAGCAAGCGATAAGCGGTCGGAACGGTCGGCGGATCGCCCGGACGCATCTTACGATAAATTTCCAGCAACGCGTCAACCGGCTTTGTAATCGTGTCTTTTCTCAAGGTCTGCGCGATGATCGTGCCGATCACATCTCTTTCGGGAAAGAAAACCGAAAAACTTTCGACGCCTTCTTCGACGATCTGTTGAAGTTTGGCAGCACCAATTTCGCTGTTGGCTTCAATAATGACTTCGCCGGTTTCGGTATTAACGACATCGCCCAAAGCAAATGCGCCTTCCAGATCGCCCGACGAAATTTCAACCTTGTCCGTGCCTAGTTTGCGAAGTTCGCGCAGAGCCATCTTGGTAATTTTCTTACCGATCCGAACGATGTCATCCTTACCGTCCTTGATGTCCTCTTCCGACTTCATTCCTTCAAGATTAGTGTCGCCTTCCGGTTTAACCGTGACGCAAAGTTTGCCTTTGCGAACCGAAACCTCGTCACTTATATAGAAAAGTCTGAGGATTTCGGCGTTGCCGTATTCGGCGTTTTTGATGACCTCTTCAAGAATGTTGTCCGAAATCGTTTTCATATCAATCTGCGGATTGAGCCACAAACCGAGTGCCCGCAAAAAGATTGACGCTAAAATTTTGCGCTTGCCTAAACGAGCGTAAAGAATTCCTTTTTGGTCAAACTCGAATTCGACCCACGAACCGCGATACGGAATGATCTTCGCCAGAAATGTGTCACGGTCGCCTTTGAAAAACACGCCGGGGCTACGGTGAAGCTGCGAAACAATGACGCGCTCTGTTCCGTTGATGATGAAAGTTCCGTTATCGGTCATCAAGGGTATCTCGCCGAAGAAAACCTCTTCTTCCTTAATATCACGAATCGTCGAGATGCCCGTTTCCACATCTTTGTCATAAACCGTCAGACGGATCTTTACTTTCAGAGGAACACTGTAACTCATTCCGCGTTCCTGACATTCCTGCTGGTCGTGTTTATGTTTCAAACCTACCGGTTCACCGCAATTTGAACAAAGATTCGGACGAACGGCATTGAAAATCCCGCAATTATTACAAAGAACTTCTGCCGGATTGAAGGGATCAACCTTGATTTTTGAACCACAGCTTTTGCAATTGGCGCGAAGATGTTCCAAACCTTCAAGGTTTCCGCATTTGCACTGCCAGTTACCGATTTGATATTCGACAAATTCAAGCGTCGCCGTTTCGCGAAAATCCGAAACCGGAAAAATTGATTGAAACACCGATTGAAGCCCAACCGTGTCGCGTTCTTCGGGAATCAGATCCATTTGCAGAAAACGATTATATGATTCACGCTGAACTTCGATCAGATTCGGAATCCGAGCCGAGGTATAAATTTTTGAAAAGTCAACACGCTCGGGCGCGCGGCTCGTGCGGCGACCAAGTCCATTAGTATTATTTTGTAGCGGATTAGCAATCATAATTTTTGTAACAACAGGTCTTGAAGAAAATAATTGTTGATTTAAATATCTTTTATTGATAGGATTCTTTTTAGTTAAGAATTCTCCATAAGTTTTTCAATAAATTTTCGTGATTGATTAGGTCTTTGGTCTTTGGTTTTTGAAAGAAATTGCCGATTGGCGTTGAATTTCTCACCTTTCCGCAGATGTTTCCGCGCATCTTGATCGAAAATCAACGGGTTTCCATTCAATAAAACCAAAGACCAAAAGCCAAAGACCTAATCAGATACAAATTTTCAATAAAAGACGGCAAATGCGGTCAAGGGTGTAGTTCACCCAGACCGCTTTTCTAGCAGTTTGTTGCTAAAATCAAATTTTTCGAGAGTGCCGAAAAAGACACCAACTCTCCATTTTCGCGAGAAAATCTCTCTTTTAACCCAAGAAACTCAAAATTTCGAGTTTCAAATCCAATAAGTCGGCAAGCGTTAAATTTATTAAAATTTTTAACGCTTGCCTTTCAGTTTAACAACTAAATTACCTAACTTCAAATGACCGATCAAATAGATGCGATCATCGAAATTTTGGTTGACCGAAAATTATTTAACTTCGACGGTCGCACCGGCATCAGTCAATTTAGTTTTAATTTCTTCGGCTTCAGCCGCAGAAACACCTTCTTTGATTGCTTTCGGTGCAGCATCAACCAAGTCTTTGGCTTCTTTCAAGCCAAGACCGGCAACAACTTCACGAACAACTTTGATGACGTTGATTTTTTGACCGCCGGCGGCGGTCAAAATCACATCAAATGTGTCTTTTTCTTCAGCGACCGGCGCAGCATCAGTAGCGGCCGGAGCCATCATCATCATTCCACCGCCCGAAGCGGCTGAAACTCCGAAAACTTCTTCCAATTCCTTGACCAATTCCGACGCTTCCAACAGCGTGATACCTTTTAAATATTCGACTACATCGTCTTTTGTAACTGCCATAACTATTTATATTCCTCCAAATAGGGTTCTCTTGTTGATTAATTTTATAACGCCGTTTGCGGGCGTTACGTTTTTTAGTGTCAGCCGATTAGAACCCACGGGACAATTTTTTACGGTGTGCATCTCCTTAAAAAAGCGTCCGAGCCGCAAAGACGACCTGACAAATCGCTTCGCTCGTTTTCCTTGAGTACGGCTTAAAAAAAATTTACTATTCCGATTTTTCTTCGGTTGCTTCGGCTTCCGGCACCGATTCTTCTTCCGGCAAACTTTCCGAAGCAGGGCTTTCTTCAACCGCCGGCGCATCATTCGGCGTTTCAGCCGTTTCCGCAACCGGTTCCGAAGTTTGTTCGACTTCTGCCGCCGGAGTTTCTTCCGCTTTTACTTCTTCAACTTGCGGCTGCTCGGCTTTTATTTCTGCCGCAACTTCGGGCTTCGCCTCTCCGATCTGTTTAATGACCACTGCCAAGTCGCGCGGAACGGCATTGATGACCGTCACGATACGTTGCGCCTGAGCGTTGATAACATATAACAATTGGGAAATAAGCACTTCTTTCGACGGTAAGCTGGCGATTGCCTGAACTTGCGCTAAATCAACTACTCTTCCGTCAACAACGCCGGCTTTGAATGTAAAAAAGTCGGCATTGGCTTTAATAAATGTTGAAACGGTCTTCGATAAAACGACCGGATCGTTTTCCGACCAAACAATTCCCGTAACACCTTTGAAATGCGCACCGGCACCTTCATACGGCGTGCCTTTGACGGCAAGACGGGCAATCGTGTTTTTGACAACCTGATATTTTGCACCTACTTCGCGCAGTTGATGACGAAATTCCTGATCTTTGTTGACCGTTAATTTGTTAAAACTAACGATCATCGCCGATTTCGAATTGCTCAACTGCTCCGTGAGGGCGTTCAAATCTTTTTGTTTTCTTTCTTTCGTTTTCATAATTCTATGTTTCGCACCTCACTTCTTAAACGTATGCCAATTCATCGAGCAAAACGCCCGGACTCATCGTTGCCGCGAGATTGATTTTTTTCAAATAACGACCTTTTGCGGTCGTTGGTTTTGCCTTCATCACGGCATTAATTAAAGTTTTTGCATTTTCCGCGAGCTTCGCGCCGTCAAAAGAAACTTTACCGACCGGCGAATGAATGACACCCGTTTTATCAACGCGGTATTCAACCTTACCGGCTTTCGTTTCCTGGATGGCCGTGCGCACGTCCATCGTCACTGTTCCTGTTTTCGGATTGGGCATCAGACCGCGAGGACCAAGAAGTTTGCCGAGTTGACCGACTTTGCCCATCATATCGGGCGTCGCAATAAGCGCGTCAAAATCAAGCCAACCGCCTTTGATCTTATCAACGATTTCATCGCCGCCGACCATATCGGCACCGGCTTCTTCGGCTTCTTTGACCTTGTCGCCCTGCGCGATAACCACGACGCGTTTTGCTTTGCCGCCCAAACCGTTCGGCAGCACAACTGTTCCGCGAACCATCTGATCGGCTTTGCGCGGGTCAACGCCGAGCCACATTGTCAATTCAACCGTTTCATCAAATTTAGCAGAAGCAATTTCTTTGACTTTTGCCAAACCTTCGTCAAGCGTGTATTTTTTGTGCGGCTCAATCTTTTCCAGAGCCGCCCGGTATTTTTTACTTTTTTTAGCCATTTTTATTTAAGGTGCAAACGAAATGTTTTTGAATTTACGACTTTCGACGCAAACATTTCTCCCTTTCTCTCAAGGCTTCAGAATTTAGTTTGAAGAATAAAATTTCATCCCTCATCCCTCATCCCTCATCCCTCACTTGTTAATCCCATACTTTTCGCCGTGCCTTCAATCGTTTTCATCGCCGCTGCGAGGTTTGTCGTGTTCAAATCCGGCATTTTTTTCGTCGCGATCTCTTCGATCTGAGCCCGTGAAATTGTTCCGACTTTTGCCTTATTTGCGGTAGCTGAACCTTTTGGAATTCCCGATGCTTTTCTCAAAAGGTCGGCCGCCGGCGGAGTTTTCGTTTCAAACGTGAACGAACGATCTGCATAAACCGTAATTACGACCGGGACTTTCATATCCGGATCGTCGTTTTGCGTTTTGGCGTTGAACGCCTTGCAAAACTCCATAATATTTACGCCGTGTTGTCCGAGTGCCGGACCGATCGGCGGTGCCGGATTCGCTTTTCCGGCGGGAATCTGTAATTTAATGTAGCCTGTAATTTTTTTAGCCATAATTTCGATTTACGATTTTGAGTTTTTAGTTCAAACCCAAAAATGTCCTCGTTAAAATTCTAATCTTTCTGTATGATTTGCGATATTTCAAATTTCTTATCAATGAGTCCACTCCGAAAACCCTTATTTGATAGAAAAATCGTTCAATCGCTGAATTTGTAGTTTTGTAAGTCATTGAAAACAAAGAATCTCAAAAATGGTAAAATTCAATTTTAAGACCCAAAACTGCTAAAAATGACTTT
>JANPDZ010000153.1:0-6247 GCA_031431735.1 Acidobacteriota bacterium
TCCTTCCCCGATATTTCCGGCAATCAAACCCAAGGCACTGCTGAGCAAAATAAACATCGGCGGGGTTGGTGAACTGACCAAACCGCGTGTTCCGCCGGAGATACCGGAAGCCATTGACAAAGAGATTGCACATAAAAGACCGGCCATTGCTCCAATGGCGGCTGAAACGCCGTGCGGAACTAAAAGTGCCACCCCAAAAGCCATAGATTGCGGCAAAAGCATAGTAGATGATGCCAAACCGCCCCAAACATCGGAGATCGAAAAGCTGGTTTTGAGTTTACTTGTAAAATTTTGCATTTTTAGGAACGTTACCTTAAGTTGGAAATTTATCATTTTTAGCCTAAGACTCCATCTATAATCCGCTTCGGATTTAGGTGGAGATGTAAGGCGTTCAACAGCAACCGCGCTTTCAAGCGGTTGTTTCTTTGACGTATATTAAGTAGGACTTACGCAGTTGAATAGTTATTTGATAAAACGTAATTGATTAGGTCTTTTTGCTTTTGGTCTTTGGTTTTTGGTTTTATTCAAGTTAAACCCGTTGATTTTCAATCTAGTGGACAGTCAAGGTTGAATTGACGGATTGTCTGATTTGTCAGAAGAAGGTTCTGCGGTAGCAGATGGTTTAAGTTTCAAAGTAAGATGTTCGTTTTGCCACGTTCAACCGCCACGTAGGCGCAGGCGGTTCTGACCCGTCAATTCAACCTTGACTGAACACTAGCAGTCTGAAAAAAAGCCAAAAAGGTGAGAAGTTCATCCCCAATCTATAATTTCTTTCAAAAAACCAAAAACCAAAGACCAAAAGCCAAAGACCTAATCAGATACAAAAACTGTCTTTAATTCTCCTTCAAATTATACGCCGATGCCTGTTCTGAATTTGTCTCGTCGCCATCGTCAATTCCGACCAACCGCTTTTTTCTCAATTCAAGCAGAAAGCGGTCTGTCCGATACCATAAATCATACGCGATCAAGGTCATTGTCAGATAGGTTCCGACTTCCCACAGCCGGGCGCGATCGCCAAACAGCATATAGGCGACCGCCAAAATGACGAACATCACGACACTCGCCTTGTAGGCAAGGCGGTGCAGCGTGCGGTCAGTGAACAAATTTTTCCGGTCTTCGCGCCCTTCGGGCAGCAACTGCCAAATAAACAAGATCAGAAACAAAAACCCGAGCAGAATTTCAAAAACCGCGTAAATATTCGTGAGCGCGAGGGCAACATTTCGCGGAATGTGAATCGCTTTGAAATAGCTCGCCATTTGGTCATTGTAATTCACGCCATACCAACCGACCGGATTCGGCGGCTGAATCGTGTACACGACATTGTCGTTCGCATCCACGACCGAACCTTTCGAAGCCCATTTTTCCATATTGATTTCCGGTGTGCCGTCAAAAAATTTGTCGAATCCGTTTAAGCCCCAAAACAATGCCCAAAACAGTAGCAGAAGCGTGATCAAATTCAAGCGTTGGTCAAATAAATAAATTATTTTTTTCATTTTAATCTCCGTTACTCTGCACTCTCAATCAACTCTAAAATTATAGGAAGAAGCCTGCGGAGAGAATTCTTCATCATCCGTGCTTTTCTGCTTTCTTAATTCGATAAAAAATTGGTCTGTCCGATACCATAAATCGTAAGTGACAAGCGTCATCGCCAAAAACGTGCCGTGTTCCCAAACTTCGGCGCGGTCGCCGAAAAGTATGTCGCCCGTGATAAAGGCAATGAAAATCCCGATACTTGCCTTGAAGATCAAACGATGAATCGTGCGGTCTTCGATCAGCGAGATCTGACCGTCCGTTTCCTCATCTTTATGGTCAAGAAACTGCCGGATAAAGAGCCAGAAAAACAAAAATGCCAGAATGATCTCCAAAATCGCAAAGAAATAAAGCGTCAAGGTGGCGACCGCCGGCGGCAAATTCAGCGTGCGGAAATAATTGATAAATTTGGCATCGCGGTTGACTCCATACCAACCGATTTTCTCCGATGGCTGAATCGAATAAACGACCGTTTTATCTTTGTCCACCAGAAATCCCTGCGAAGCCCAACGCTCTTTGATGAGCTGCGAAGTGCCGTTGAAAAACTTATCAAAACCGTTCAATCCCCAAAAAAGCGTCCAAAACAGAAACAATATCGTGATCAGATTGATCTTGTTATCTATTAAATAAATGATTCTCTTCATTTTTACCTCTAACTGAATATGCGTAATTTAATGCGTCAAACTGCCAAAAAATCTAAAATTTGAAAATCGTATCAATTTGAATACGATTTGTGAAACGATTCAGCGAGCCCGCCGGATTTGTTCCGAAAGGTCCGAGCAACCCGTTCGGACGTTTGCTAAACAGTCCCGTCAGATTAAACGTCACACGCGGGTCAGCCGTGTAGCTAAAAAACAGGCGATGAGCGGCAATGTCCGAACCTTGAATCAGATCGTCCCAGTTGAACGGCGTCAGAACCGCGTCTTTTTCGATTCGCAGAAATGTATAACTGAATAAAAGGTCGCCGCTCACGGGCGCATTGAAATCGCCGCCGCGTTTTTTACGCAAACTCTGAATTCGATATTCCGCCCAAACGCCCTGGTTTTCGTTGTTCGGCAGAAAAACATTCGCGCCCCCGGCACCGGCGACAATGACATCGCGGGTTTGCGTGTTGCGGACGTAATCGAAAATCAACGTCATCGGCACATATTTGAATTGTTTAAATTCTAGTTGCGCCAAAAAATCAACCAAATTAAAGCCTGAAGCAAGCCGTCCGTCGCGGTTGACAGCCGCGTTGGTCGCCGACGACAAGCCTAAATTTCCGTTGCTCGAAGACAAAAATTCGCGCGGAACGGTCGCCACGCCCGTAACCGTCTGCGCCGGCGATGTCGCGGTCGCCGGAATCGTAATCGTGACGGGCAATTGCAAATTACCGCCGAAAACCTGAATCGGATTTATCGCGCTCGTGTGGGCAAAATGCAAATCGGCGACCGAAAGTGTCAGATTGGTCTTTTGGGAAAGCGCAAATTTGCCTTGCAGTTGCGCTCCGAACAAACCTAAATCGCGCCCGCCGCGCTTCGATTCTTCAATGTTTATCGTGCCGTTGGCGTTACGGACAAAGGTTGTGCCGCGCTCCATCAAAGGCAGTTGCCACGCGCTGAACGTGATGTTTTTGAGGAATGAATTTTTGATGTCGCGTGAATAGATTTCGCTCACGCCTTCAACTTGCATATCGTTGTCAAGCGTCATTTCGGTGCGCGTCCAAGTCGGTTCAAATTTGCCCGCGATGATTCTGAGTCCCGGCATCAGGCGCGGTCGCCACGCGACATAAGCATGGTCAATGCCAATCGGTTTGCGCGAGAAAAAATCGGTCAAAACCGAATTTGGCGAGGCCGGGCTTGAAAGATTTCCGCTCGTCAGGCGAATTCCCCATTCAAATTCTTTCTCCATCCGTTTTTCGCCGCTATTGTTATAAAACCCCGAAAAAACATCGCCGCCGATCTTGCCGCGCACGGCAAACCGCAGACGATAGCGAATCCGTTGCCGCGACGAAAGTTCGTTGCCAAAAATTGCCGGATCATTAACATTCGCCGCGTTGTTCAAAAGCCCGGATTGAGAATCATATTGCATCCGCAAATCGCCGCTGAAACCAAGTGTCCCGAGTTGATTTTTGGCGATTGATTCGGTCGTTTTTTTTGATTGTTCTTCGACTTTTCCCAATCGCGCTTCGATCGGATCGGTTTGCGAAGCCGCCGAATTATTTGTGGTTTGCACCGCCGCCGCCCGGTTTTGATTTGTTGGCGGAGTATTGTTCTGCAGTTTCTCGATGATTTTCGATTGTTGGTCAATCAACAACCGCAATTGCTCGATCTGCTTTTGCTGTTCGAGCAGTTGGCGTTTGACTTCTTCGATTTCCGGGTTTTTTTCGGATTTTGAAGATTTGTCCGTGGTTTCAAGAGTCGGCTGAAAAGACTGCGCCGAAGCAAAAATGCAAAAAAAGCAGACCAAAAAGATTGATGAAATTAACGTGCGTAAATCAGGATTCATAAAAAACCTCAAAATGATACTTGTCGAAAACTAAAAACTCCGACGGATCTTGAACTTCTAAATCAGCAATCTTAATTTGAACTGAAGTATTTTCCAAAGGCGCAGATATACTGACTTTTTTAGTCAGAATAATACAAAAAGGGAGAAACCCTGGCGATGTTCAAATGATGATTAAGTGCTATTAACGTATGCGTAATTATGGAGAGCATTCTGACAAAAAAGTTCCGCTTTTGCAAGAAATAGAAAAATTATTATTGATTTGCCCTTGATTGCGGAATTTTTTTTTAATTTGAATTACAATTCTGATGAATTAGAAAAATTATCTGCAACAAAACGAAATGGAAGAAATCAGAAAATTTGCGCGCTATTTCACGCCTTACAAATGGAATGTTATTTTTGGTATCGTGTTTATTTTCTTCGGGATGCTGTTCGGGCTTTATGTTCCCTATCTGATCGGCAATGCGATTGACGACATCAAAATCAGCATTTATAACAACTCCTTAAACGTCTCCAAAATCAGTGTTCACGTCTTTTTGATCTTGGGCGTAAGCTTTATCAGCGCGGTTTTTCTGTTTTGGCAACGCCGCCTTTTGATAAATGCTTCGCGTCATATTGAATACGATATGCGCCGCGATTTTTATGCCGCGCTCGTTAATCAGCCACTCGATTTTTTTTACAATAACCGCGTCGGCGATCTGATGGCGCGGGCAACCAACGATCTCGGCGCGGTCAGGCAGATCGTCGGACCGATGATTCTTTATTCATTTCAGGCGATCTTCGCGCTTGTGATCGTTTTGCCGATCATGCTCAACGTCAGCGTCAAACTGACGCTTCTGATGTTGATTCCGATGCCGCTTGTTTCTCTGACGGTCAAATATCTCGGCGAACAGATCCATATTCGTTTCGAGAAAATTCAGGAATATTTTTCCGGGATCACGGCGCGGGCGCAGGAAAACCTTTCGGGCGTGCGCGTTATTCGCGCCTACGCGCAGGAAA
Source organism: Acidobacteriota bacterium (assembly GCA_031431735.1). GTDB lineage: Bacteria > Acidobacteriota > Blastocatellia > Pyrinomonadales > Pyrinomonadaceae > JAFDVJ01. The sequence goes on from JANPDZ010000153.1 coordinate 5,014, forward strand.
CGGCGGAAATCGAAAAATTTCAGTTGCTTAACCGCGAATATGCCGCGCAAAATCTGCGGCTCGTAAAATATGCGGCGGCGATGCGTCCGCTTTTGTTTTTCTTTATCGGATTGGGTTTTGTGATCATCGTCGCGGTCGGCGTGCCGATGGCGGTGCGCGGCGAGATCACGGCGGGAAATTTTACGGCGTTTATTCTGTATCTCCAAAAAATGATCTGGTATCTCATCGCGCTCGGCTACGTCGTCAATCTTTACCAGCGCGGAACCGCGAGTTTGAAACGCTTTGACGCGATTCTTGAAACCGTTCCGACCATCAAAGACGACGCGGAAGCGAAACAGCAGCCTTTAATCAAAGGCAAGATCGAATTTAAGAACCTGACCTTTGCCTACAACGGAAAACCTGTTTTGGAAGATATAAATTTAACGGTCGAACAAGGCAAGACGGTCGCGCTCGTCGGCAAGACGGGCAGCGGGAAATCAACGCTCGTAACACTCGTTCCGCGCCTGTTGGACGCACCCGAAGGAACTGTTCTGATTGACGGAATTTCGATTCGTCATTACCGGCTCGAACAGCTCCGCCGATCAATCGGCTTTGTTCCGCAGGAAACTTTTCTTTTTTCCGACAGCATCGCCGAAAATATCGCTTTTGGAGTCGAAAGAGAAGAAGACGGCGAGACGGAGAGACGGAGAGACAAACAAATCCGCAATCCGAAATCACCAATTCCAAATCGCGGCGGCGGCTGAAATCGCCGGACTTGCCAAAGACATCGAGGAATTTGAATATAAATACGAACAACGCGTCGGCGAACGCGGCATCACGCTGTCGGGCGGACAAAAACAACGCACCGCAATTGCCCGCGCCGTCATGCGCGATCCGCGAATTTTGATTCTCGACGATTCGCTTTCGGCAGTTGATACTTATACAGAAGAAAAAATTCTGCACGGTTTGCGCGATGTCCGCAGTGACCGCACGACGTTGATTGTTTCGCACCGCATTTCAACCATTCGCGATGCCGACCTGATCTGCGTTCTCCACGACGGACGGATCATCGAACGCGGAACTCACGAGGAATTGTTAAACTTGGGCGGTGAATACGCCGATCTCTACGAACGACAGCTTTTGGAAGAAGAATTGGAGGCAACCACCTAAAGTCAGAACCGCGCGCGGAACCGACCAGTTTAAAAAAAAGAAATGAAAAGTACCAATAAAACAAATAGGCAACCAAAAAACAAAC
>JANPDZ010000154.1:0-11218 GCA_031431735.1 Acidobacteriota bacterium
AGCGATTTTATTCTGAAAAAATAGTTTTGTTAAACAAAACACATCAAATTTTAAGTGTTGCAAATACGATAGTTCTAGTATTTAGCTTTTGTCTAACTGACATTATTTTTGAGCGAAACATGAGTTATCACTTATTCCGAATTTTGACAAACTGCGTAATTTCTAATTTAGAAGTGTTTGCTACCGCTCACTATACTGATTTCTATTTTCATCCGTGCCGATCCGTGCCATCTGTGGTTTAATATTTTCATGAAAATTTCGCTTAAAGAAGTCGAAGACTTCCGCGACCGAAAATGGCGGCGCGAGGAAACTTTGAAGATCGAAACGGCTTTCGAGGTCGAAGCGATGGTCGAAGATCTGGGATTTTGTCTGGCTTTGACCGATGCGCGGACAAATTTGCCGTCGGTTTACATCGCCGTTTGCGGTCGGCGTGACGCGCACGCGCCGCGCAACGTGCAGAAAGATTACGAAATGAGTCTCGCCTGGACGCTCAAGGACGAAGTGATGATGCGCGGTAAGGTTTATTATTCAAAACTCTGCAAAGGTCGTTCGACATTTGTCGCGCCGCGAATGCTTCCCTTTTTCAACGCGATTTGGGGCGTTCCCAAAAGTGAAGAAAAAAATAAATTATCGGCAGACGCACAGAAAGTCTTGAAGGTTTTACGCCAAGAATGGGAAATGGGCACGGCTGATCTGCGCACCGAAGCGAAAATTGAAACCCGCCCAAAACTCTCAAAAGCACTCGACGAACTGCAAAAATGTCTCAAGGTCATTCCGCAGGAAGTTCTTTATCAGCCGAAATTTACATATATCTGGACATTGGCGGAAGCGCGTTTTCCAAAAGAACTTGCAAAAAAGATCTCACGCGAAGAAGCCGTGCATGAACTCGCCCGTGAATTTCTGAAAATGTGCGGAACAACCGCGCTCGGCGAATTTGCGAAAGCGTTCGGATTTTGGCGTTGGGAAGCCGGAAAGGCAAATCACGCGCTGGTTGCCGAAGGTTTCGCCGAAAGATTGGCGACCGGAATTTATAAAATTAAGTAGTAACGGTTGAAATGACGTGGGGCGAAACCGCCGCCACACAAGCTTAGGGGAAAAAGACAACGCGATAACAAAGTCGCTGTGCGCGCCCTCACGTCCATTGAATTGGTTCGATGCGTCTTGTCCAGCGAGCGAATTTAGATTCGTTCTATTAAGCCAGTTCAAGGGCGATATTAAGTTCATCTTGACGATCTATCTTAACAGCAACAATATTGCCGGGCTGCACTTGCGGAATACTCAAGCGGGAAACAATACACTTGGTTTCCACTTGATAAGCGGCGCGGTCAGGCGGATAAACCTCAAGCAGCATCCTAACCTGCGGATTGTCATTATAAGTCACTCCCGTATCCGACAGCCTCAAAATCTTCGCCTGCGCCGATTCTCCGTTTATGAGCAAGGCTTGTCTCTGCGCCAAATCGCGGCGAGTGCGGCGAACCATCAACAGAATAGGAATAACCACAAATATAATTACTCCTATCGCGGCAGCGATGGCGATAAGAGTCGCAAAGTCCGGTGTTTCTTGATTTTGCAAAAAAGCTAAGTAACTCATAGTATTTTCTTAAAACGAAGCATCGAACTTTGTATTGAACCGAATTTCGGTTTTCTTATACCGAATTATTTATAAGCCTTTTGGGGAACAAAAGTCAATAGTTGATTTGACATCTCAGAATGTTTGGTTTAGTAATTCGGTTAAATTCTAATTCGGTTAAAGTAATTAAACCCGATTGATAAAAAAGGCTATGTCAAAACTACTTGATGAGGTTAGTAATGTGATGCGTGTTCGGCATTACAGCTATCAAACTGAGAAAATTTATATCTAATTGGATTAAGCAGTATATTTATTTTCATAAAATAACGCATCCCGCCGAAATGGGCGCGGCGGAGGTCGAGGCTTTTCTGACTCATTTGGCGGTTGAACGCACGGTGGCGGCTTCGACTCAGAATCAAGCCCTTTTTGCGTTGCTCTTTCTTTACCGCGAGGTGTTAAAGGTTGATCTGCCGTGGCTTGAAGAATTTACGCCGGCGCGAAAGTCCGAGCGCGTTCCGGTTGTTTTGACGAAGGAAGAAGCTAAACAGATTATTGACCAATTAAGCGGCACGAATTGGCTGATTGCTAATTTGCTTTACAGTTCGGGTCTGCGTTTGATTGAGGCTTTGCGCTTGCTCGTGAATGATTTGGATTTTGGTTACAGGCAAGTCGTCGTGCGCGACGGCAAAGGCGGCAAAGACCGATTTACGGTTTTGCCGACCATTTTGATTGAACCGCTTCAAAAGCAGTTATTATCAGCGCAAAAACTGCACGAACAGGATTTGCGGCGCGGTTTGGGCAGAGTTGAAATGCCGTTTGCACTCGCCAGAAAATATCCGAAGGCCGAAACCGAATGGGCTTGGCAATATGTTTTTCCGTCAAAGAGTTTGAGCAAAAATCCGCGCACGGGTGCGACCGGACGGCATCACGTTTCACCTTCGAGTCTGCAAAAACCGTTCAAAGAAGTCTTGCGAAAAAGCCGCATTGCCAAAAACGCCAGCCCTCACACACTTCGCCATTCGTTTGCGACGCATCTTTTGCAAGACGGTTACGATATTCGCACGATTCAGGATTTGCTCGGACACAAAGAATTGACGACGACCATGATTTACACGCACGTTTTACAACAGCACAGATTAGGCGTAAGAAGTCCGGTTGATGCGTAAAATTGCGATATGTTTTACGCAGTTTTCCCGGCTTGCTTTTTAGCAAAGACCGGAGAATAGCTTTCGATTTTTTGCATTACCTCGCGGTCATAGACTTTCTCATCGCAAACGGGGCATTCGTAATATTCCAGATTCGGGACAATGTAGGTTTTGTTTCGTGCTTTGCCCCGCCAATTTCGACGAACTTTTTTGATTTTGTCGCTACCGCAGGTTGGGCAGATCGTTATTTTTATCATAGTTTTTCCTTTTCATTGAAAACATAGTGTCCTGCCAAAACGGCCCGTTTAATCCTGACTAGAATATCACTCATCGCTTGTTTTTAGTAACCTTTCTTAATTATAATGCGCGTGCCGTGATAAGCGTCAAGTTTTTTATTGAGTTTGCCATATAAACCTAACGTAGGTAAAATTTGAACAGATGACTGCCGAAGAAATCGAACAATATTTGCGTGAAGTAAATGACGAACTCGCCTTGCAAGATGTTAATGGTGAGATTTGTCTTTACGGCGGTGCGGTGATGTGTTTGGTTTACAAAGCCCGTCCGGCAACGAAAGATATTGACGCGATTTTTGAACCTGTTAAATATATTCGTTCGGCAATCAGGAAAATTACGGAAAAGTATGATTTGCCGCTTGATTGGTTGAATTATGCCGTCAAAATGTTTGTCGTCAAACACGAAAAAGAGATATTCTTAGATTTGCCGAATTTGAAAGTTTTTGTGCCTGCGCCTGAATATTTATTGGCGATGAAAATTTTGGCGGCACGGGCTGAAAGTTTTGATTTGGATGATATAAAGTTTTTGCTTGATAAACTAAAAATGCAAACGGTTGAAGATGCTTTGCGAACGGTCGAAAATTATTATCCGCATAAAATCATCAAACCTGAAACGCGGTTTTTACTTGAAGAATTGTTAGAAGAAAAATGATTACGCTCAGGGAAACAAAACAAAAAATGCTCACTGATTCGCGTTGGTGGAAGTTGTATTTTTATGATTTTGTGGATGAATTTCGCCGAAGTCGAAATGTTGAAATGTTCATTGAGCCTTTTGAATTGAATGATGACAAAATAGACGCGCTGCTGGCTTCAACAGTTGAAAAACTCTGCGACGAATTAAATATCGAAACTCCCGAATGGATAAAACAAATTCCGGCTTGCAAAGAGCCTTATTTCGTCAGCGGAATAGAAAACCTCAAAGCAATTTCAATTGTTCAAAGCCCTTTGAAATTTAAGGTGAGAAATGTTTTTGTAACTGAAAACTTTTTGATTCGTGCTTGAAAATGATTTTACCCAAAGGTTGAAGAATTCTACAACGTCAGAATCAACGAAGCGCACGATTATGACTTAATCGGTGAAATTATATAGAATCTACGTCAATGCCTGATTACGACAAACTTATACATACATCTGCGACAATCGAATTGCAGGAACTTGCCAAGACAGATGTCAAAAAGAAGACTTTTGTAGATTATTTTTCTTTGGCGATCACTACTTTTGGAGTCGGCTATTTGCCGCTTGCGCCCGGAACCTGGGGTTCGATGGTCGGTGTTGCGATCTATCTTTTGTTTAGATGGATTGAGTCGAGTGTTTCGCTTACTTGGAGCCCGAAAGCGTGGACTGACACGCAAATAACGGCGTGGATTCACGTTGGAAACTTGATTGTTTTCTTGCCGTTTTGTCTTTTGGGAATCTGGGCGGCAAATCGTGCGACAAAGCTCTTTAAACATAAAGATCCGTCGCAAGCCGTCGTTGATGAAGTGATGGGGCAACTTATTGTTTTTATGTTTGTGCCTTTCGATATTTCGTGGAAACTCATTTTGGCCGGATTCTTATTGTTTCGCCTTTTTGATATTTGGAAGCCCTATCCGATAGATTCTCTACAAGGTCTGCCCGCCGGAATCGGAGTTTGCGCCGACGATATTTTAGCCGGAGTTTACGGCGGCGTTTGTCTGGCATTGATCTATGCGGTTGGGATGACCTGGTTTTAGAGAGGGGATAAATTTATGAAACTTCACGTTTTGGCGGGCGATGCGCTAGCCGAAAGTTTTGAGAATTGCAATATTGAAGGCGAAATGATTGTGTGCCGCGAATGTTTGGTCGTTGGCGATGTCAAAGCCGCAAGTTTGGAAGAATTTTGGCAAATCCGCGCCAAATTTATAACGAATAATTACGGCGAAAAAGAGGAAAACTATTATCAATATTCGGCCGGCGAATTCGAAAAATTAAGAACTCTCGCAACTTCTGAAACGGAAGTCAATCTGTGGTTTGAATACGACCTTTTTTGTCAGGTCAATCTGTGGTTTTGTCTTTATTTGCTGCAAGAAAGCAAAGCCAAAATATTTCGGGTTTTGCCGGTTGTCAGGCAAAGTGACCAAATCTGGAAGGGATTCGGTGGTTTAGACAAGGAAACTTTGGAAAAATGTTTTGCGGAACGCGCGGAATTTAATGAAGCCGAAATTTTGCGCGGCGCGAATTTATGGAAAGCCTATCAAATCGCGGATTTTGAAACTCTCGAAAAACTTTCTGAAACTAAGTCCGCCTGTTTTCCATATTTACAGGAAGTTTGCCGCGCCGAAATCGAGAAAGCTTCGGTTCCCGCTAAGATTTTGCAAAGAATTATGGCAACGGGTAAAACAGATTTTACGGAAATCTTTACAGAATTTACGACACAAGCAGGCGTGTACGGTTTCGGAGATACACAAGTTAAAAGAATATTGTCTGAAATCAATCCGAATTTGTAAGATCATCGGTTACTTCGTTTTTCACAGACGGTGTTTCAACGCTTTCTTCAAAGATCCAGCCTTTTCGCCAGAAATAGAACAATAAACCGACACCGATTATAAACATCAGGGTCAGTGCGCCATAATATCCGTAGTCTGTATGAAGTTCGGGCATATTATCAAAATTCATTCCATAAATTCCCGCGATCAGGGTCAGCGGCAGCATGATTGACGAAAAAACCGCGAGAACCTTCATCACATCGTTTGTTTTGTTTGCCGTCACGGAAAAATGAATTTCAAACAATCCGCCAACCAGATCTTTGTAACTGTCTGCGAGATCGGAAATTCGCAAAAGATGGTCGTGGACATCGCGGTAAAAAGGCAAAATCGGCTCGGGGATCAGTGCAAATTCGCCGTGTGAAATGCGGTATAAGACATCAAGCTGCCGCGAAGAAATTCTTTTAAGCCGCGCGACCGAACGGCGCAGATCCATAATTTCAGACAAAACAATGGTGTTATTTCTTTTCATCTGAAAAACACGGTCTTCGAGAACATTGATCGTATTGTCAAAATCATCAACGACCGGCATATACAGATCAACAAGCTGATCGAGAATCTGATGAAGCAGATAAGCCGCGCCGCGCTGACAGGCAAATGGTGTCGAACGCAGCTGAGTCTTAACCTTTTTAATGCTTTTGAATCGTTCAACGTGAAAAGTGACGACAAAGTTTTTCCCCAAATAACCGTCAAGCTCTTTGGTTACGAAATTTGAAGAATTTGTTTCGGGTTTGACACCGTGGACGATGAAATAAAAATAATTGGGAAAGGCTTCGACCTTCGGCTGATTGCGCGTTTCCAGACAATCTTCGACCGTCAGATGGTGAAAATGAAAAATATTCAGCAAAATATCTTTGGCGTGGTTGGCATGTTCGGGCGTTTCGCCCTGCAGATCAACCCAGACGACATTGCTTTGATCACCAAGCAGCGCGGGCAGATCTTCTTTGGTAAAACCTTCTTCTATTTCGTCCGAACCATTTCGGTAAACAAAAATTTCCATAAGAATCTAATCAACAATCGGGGCTGACAGCGATTTGCCCCTGGGAGATATATAGAATTTGAATTGAAAAGCTAAAACTAAACAGATGAATTTGCCCTTGAATGGGGATTACTTTTTTTCGACCCCTTGAAATATCAAAAAGAACGCAGAATTATTCGGATACTATGAAGAAAACCTCTGAAATTAATTGAAAATTGATAATTGGCAATTGATAAATCGCGCCCCGGCGAAGCTCATTTATCAATTATTCATTTTTAATTATCAATTATTTCAATGGTTATTACTTTTTTTGTTCGGATTTCAATCAGAAAAAAAACAATCCCCATTCAAGAATTTGCCCTAAAAACAAATTTACTACAAAAAATCGAAATTGACGAAGAAGATTTCTATTGAAAGGAAATAAATTTATTGTCTTTTCAAAGCGTTTCTGCTACTTTGATATGAATCATTTTCGTTTTCAACAATCCAGAATAAAGATTACACGTGATTTCTTCGATTCTTTATGCAATTTATAACAATTCAGTTTTTCATATTTTTTGTCGGAATCTTTCTTATTTCGATACTACTCAAAGGAAACAAGAAATATTATCGCGTATTTTGTCTTTTTGTAAGTTTGGCTTTTTACCAATTCTTTGGTCTTAAGTTTTTTGCGATCTTGATTTTGAACATTTGTCTTAACTTCTTATTGCTGAAAGCTTTGGAGAGATTCGGCAAAAAGATATTAGTCTTTTCTGTAGTTTTAAACGTTGTATTTTTAGCTGCATTTAAGTACTACAATTTTGGGATAGACACCATCTTTCAAGTTCTCAATCAGTTAAACATCCCGGCTGATATACAGGTTTTGCGAATTCTAATTCCCGTCGGAATTTCATTTTACACTTTTAGAAATATTTCTCACCTCGTTGATTGCTATCGAAAAGAGCTGCCGATTCCGTCTTTTATTGATTATGCCAACTACGTTGCGTTTTTCCCGCAGATAATGAGCGGTCCGATCATGCGCGCCAAAGATTTTTATACGTCTTTGAATGATCCTTATTTGATCACCTATTCACAAGGCCGGATCATTACTCTTATACTTTCGGGATTGCTCAAAAAATTCGTTATCGCCAGTTATTTATTTAATTTTGCGTCGGCGCCATTTGCTTCACCTTCTAATTATTCATCTCCAGACCTGATAATGGCGGCTTTGGCATATTCGATAATGATCTTTGTTGATTTTAGCGGCTATTCCGATTTTGCAATTGCGATCAGCAATTTGCTCGGTTTTAAGGTTGATAACAATTTCCTGAATCCATATAGCGCGATCGGGCTAAAAGATTTTTGGAACAGGTGGCATATTTCATTGTCTGCGTGGCTGAAAGATTATATTTATATTCCGTTAGGCGGTAGCCGCAAAGGTACGACGCGAAAATACATTAATATTGTGATCACAATGTTCATTAGCGGATTATGGCACGGCGCCGGACTGAACTTTATCGTGTGGGGATTGCTTCACGGCATTGGGAGTGTTGTTTCACATCTTATAGCTGATATTTTTAATCGGTCGTCTAAGGTTGCAAAGGCGAATTTGAAGATCGCAAACAAAAGCAATGTTGAAAAGGCTTCAGTTGAGACTCGGTCTGGCGGAATAACTTTTGACGCAGACGAGGACGAGTTTGATAAAGAAATTGACGAATTGCTTCAAAAAATAGATGAAAAACCTGTGGAAGTTAAAGCTGACACGGAAGAAAAAGCATCTGACTTCATATTTCCAATGGTGTTAAATGTCATAGGATGGGCCGTGACATTTATCTATGTAACTTTTGCATGGATATTTTTTACATCTTCAAGTATCGGAAATGCGTTGAATTTTATTGGCTCGATGTTTGTTTCGTCGGTCGTTGAAAATAAAATTTTCAACTTCCGGTTGTTGTTTGTGATTGCAGTTGTTTTGCTCTTTAACTTTGTCGGTGACAAGACGTTTCGTTTCTCCATCGGATTTTTTGATAAGATGCCTTTGGCGGTCAGGCTGCCGGTCGTGGCCGTATTGGCGTATCTGATCTTACAACTTGGACCTGAAACGATGCCGCCATTTATTTATTTTGCCTTTTAGTAATGTGAAAAAATATGATGAAAAATGATTTTGAAATACTCGTAACCGCCGTCATAGTTGCATTTTTGCTTGCATTGGCTAATTTGAACTCGGTTTCGAAAGGCGTTGATTCATTATATTCAGATTTAGAATCGTACAGGCAAACTGAAAATTATAAAGCTTACATTGCTTTTAAGGATTCCGAAGCTGCGTTCTGGTCTGATCTAAAAGGAACAAAGAGCAGCAGCGGAGAAATTACAGATATTCTCAATGTTGCGCCGACCCAAAAAAGTTCGAATCAGCAAGAATTAACCCAAACACCGGCAGAAAATAAAAAAATTACTACGCCGGTTAAAGTTTTGTTAGTCGGAGATTCAATGATGCTGGTCGGATTTGGACCGGCCTTAGAAAATTCATTGCTTAAATACAACGGAGTCAGCGTTGTCAGGGAAGGCGCCTATTCGACGGGACTTAACCGGATTGATTATTATGATTGGTTCACAAAAACAGATGAACTGATCGCACTTCATAAACCCGATATATTGGTTGTAATGTTTGGCGGAAATGACGGACAGGGAATTATTGATAAGAATAAAAAAAGTTATACTTTTGGTGCTGAAGGTTGGGCAGAAGTTTATCGGGAGCGTGTAAATGTTTATTTAACAAGAACCTCGTCAAAGGTCAAGAAAATTTACTGGGTTGGTCATCCGATCACCGGAAACGACGATTTTCTGAATAAATTCTTAGCGATGAATCCGATATATCAATCTGAGTGTGCTAAATTTCCGAATGCGGTTTTTGTTGATTCATGGAAACGTTTTGCGGTTAATGGCGAATTTCGCCAATCTATTCCTGATGATAATGGACTTTGGCAAATTGCCAAACAAAGCGACGGTGTTCACGTAACAGATTTTGGAGGACGGATTTTGTCGGGTTTGGTAATCAATGAAGTCTTAAAAGATGTCGAGCTGAAATAATATGAGGAATCTTTAATCAAAAACCACCCCAAGCCCGAATGTTTGTTCGGACTTTTTCATTGTGAAAGTGTATAAGAAAGAAATTTCAGCGGATGCTGAAAGGCATTTTTCAAGTTGATTTGGTGTCTGCTCTTTTTCCGTCAAGAAAATAGGAAACAAACAGTAAAACCAAAGCGACGACAGCTAAAAAAGGACTCGGAACTTCAGCGAAATAATGTGCAGATGCGGCAAGCAGAAAATCATAGAAAAATCCCGCATATGCCAATCCTTTGAGTGTTTTTGATTTGTTGGTGACAATTGCAATGATACCGAGAATTTTGGCAATCGCCAATGGATACACGATATAGGTCGGATAACCGAGGCTCGTAAAGATTGTCAAAACTTCCGCGTGATTAAAAATATACATTCCCGCCGAACCGAGCATCATTAAACATAAAAGTCCGGTCACGATCCAATAAACTATTTTCATTTTGTTTTCTCCAAGGCAAATTGTTTAGGAGTTACACGAGTTGAATTCAATTCGGAATAAGTGAAAAGTGATAAGTGACAGGTGATACCTCGTTTTTACCTATCACCTATCACCTATCACTTTTCACTTATTCCGTTGGTCAATCCATTCATTTTGATTTTCTATTTTTCAACAGCGTAACTACTAAGCAGATGAGTAAAAGTTTTGTAACATAATGCCACAAAGGGCGCTACGCTCGTAAGGGCGCGAAACACACTTACGAGCGTAGCGGGTTTCCGCAATGTCATTATGTCACAGAATATATGCTGACCTGCTTAATTGTTGTATTTCAAACTTTATAACAAATTTCGGCAAACTTAAAATTTCAGAAAGCTTATTCTGTTGTGGTATCTTACAATCAAATCTATGAGCGATAAAAACGTCACATTGCGCGTCGAAAATGTCACCAAGCGTTTCGGCGATTTTACGGCGGTTGATGATCTGAGTTTTAATGTCAGCGCAGGCAGGGTTTTCGGATTTTTAGGTCCGAACGGCGCGGGAAAAACAACAACGATTCGGATGATCGTCGGAATTACCGCGCCCGATGAAGGAAAGATCGAGCTTTTCGGACAAAAGATGTCTTCCAACCTGCAAGACAAAATCGGTTATTTGCCCGAAGAACGCGGACTTTACAAAAAGATGAAGGTGCAGGATCAACTTCGATATTTTGCCGCGCTCAAAGATGTTTCAACTAAAGAAGCGGATAAACGAATTGATTTCTGGCTTGACCGGATGCGACTTTCCGAATGGAAAACAAAGAAAACGACCGATCTGTCAAAAGGAATGTCACAAAAAATTCAGTTTATCGCAACTGTTTTGCACGATCCTGATCTTTTGATCTTGGACGAACCTTTTTCCGGTCTTGATCCGATCAATGTCGAGTTTTTGATCGAAGTTGTCGCTGAGCTAAAAGCCCAACACAAAACAATTATCTTTTCGACGCATTTGATGGAAACCGCCGAAAGACTCTGTGACGACATAATTTTGATCAACAAATCGCGCAAGGTTATTGGCGGAACTTTGCGCGAAATCAAAGAAAGCTACAGCAAAAATATGATCGCGCTCCGCGCCGTCGGCGGCGAAAGTGTTTTAGAAGATGAAACTCTGGTCTTAAAGGTGACGGAACACGCCGACGAAAAGGAATTGGTTTTGG
>JANPDZ010000155.1:0-17045 GCA_031431735.1 Acidobacteriota bacterium
CATCGACCATAGTTCAACCGCGAAAAGACGCGAAATAAACGATTTTTTTTCGCGTCTTTTCGCGGTTAAAAATCATTCGATAATTGCCAAAATATCGCCCGCGTTGACAGTTTCGCCTTCCGAGAAGCGAATTTCTTTGACAATTCCGTCTTTCGGCGATTTCATTTCGTTTTGCATTTTCATCGCTTCGGCGACTAAAACGCTTTCGCCTTGTTTAATTTCCGCCCCGATCACGACAAGGATGCGGACGAGTTTGCCGGGCATCGCGGTTTTGATCTCAGAAATTCCCTCGGCGTTTTCGTTTGAAGCGATTGAACCGCGCAGGCGTTTCGGGTCGGTGATCTTTATTTCAAATTGGTGATTGCCGAGATTGACGATTCCGTTCGGCGCAACATAGATCTGAAAGATCTGATTATTGTATTTAAATAGATAAACATTCGGCTCGACTTCCGATGCTTCGAGCGTGTATTCGCGTTCATCAACCCGCGCAAATAACTTTTCACCATCGCGCTTGATTTCGATTTCGTGTTTTTCGCCCTTTAGTTCGGCTTGTAGTTTCATAAAACCCAATTAACCACAAAAGCGGACACTAAGTTTAAGAAAAATTCTTTGTGTTCTTTGTGCCTTTGTGGTGAAAATCCTATCTTCTAGTTGATTTTTCGTATTCGCTTTGCAGCAGATTCATAAATTCGTCGCGGCGGTCATAAAGCCGTTTCGGCTGGCGCGGTTCGTGCCGTGTCAACGCGTAGGCTGTAATCAATGGCAGGGCGACCGTCGAATCAACATAAGCGACCACCGTTCCCGGTAATTGGTCGGGATCAATTTTTCCCCAACTTACTGCCTCCGAAGGAGTTGCGCCGGAATTGTGGACGACAATTCCGTTTGCGACAAAATTATGAGTTTTCTCAACTTCCATATCATAAACGGAAACAGTTTTTTCGGTTGGTTCAATTGAAATAACTTTGTGATTATCAACGTATCTTTCGCGGATTTCTTCGCGTGAATTGCTAAAGATTTTATTTGAACCGACAGCCAGTGAAAGTTGGATAATTTCATCGGTTTCAAGTGAATTAAATCCTTTCAAACTTTCGTTTTCTTTTAATTCTTTCAGCGGTTTATAAGAACCGTTATGCAACATCATCAAATGTTCGGGCGTAGCAAAAATTTCATCTTCCAACCATTTATCTTTACATTTTCCGCTCCACCAGCCGTAACGAAGCCGCCAAACTTCTTTTTCGCCTGTTTTCCAAACTTTATTGACTTTGGCGAGCGTCATTTTTTTGATTTCGTGGTCAAAAGAATAAACAAAAAAATCTTTTTTACCGACCAACTGTTCAATCGGAATTCCTTTCGGATAAACGCTCAAATCACGTGGCGTGTCAATAAAAGTTCCTTCGGCAAGGCAAAGTCCGCCTGTGTCAGGACGCGCGTCTGTAATTTGCAGGAAATAATCGTGACCTTTTTCGTCAATGCCGAGAACGTCCTGAATCTGTGGTTCGGTTTGGAGCGCGAAGTTTTTCGGGCTGCCGCCGCCGAGGATAAAGATCGCCGATTTGCCGGAATCAGTTTTTGAGATCACGCCGCGTTTTGCCGCGAGGACGATCGAAGCGGTTTCGTTAACGTCCAAATTCGGATTCAAAATCAATTTTCCGCCCTGCAGTTCTTTGGCGGCAATGTTCATTCCGATTGACGAATCGCCGGGCGACGAAGTATAAACCGGCACGCCGTATTCGTAAGCGACGGCGAGCAGCGATTTGTTTTCGATGCCGAGCGTTTTGCTTCGTTCGAGAATATATTTGCCGCAGAGATAATGAAATTCGGCGGACGACATTGTTTTTTGAAATTCGTCGTGTTCGATCAGGCGGCGGAAAAATTCGTCGGTGTCGAGCAGCACGGAATAATCGAAAAAAATATCGAAGATACGGACGACTTCTTCTTCGCGCAAAATTCTATCATCTAATTTAGCGTCGCCCTGATGAAGCGCGAGACCGATGCCGAAATGCGTGTCGTGATAAAGATTTGCGCCGGTCGAGATAATCCAATCAATAAATCCGGCTTTGATAAGCGGAATCAGCGCGGAAATCCCCAAACCGGCGGGCGTTAACGCGCCGGTCAGCGTCACGCCGACGGTCACGTCGGGTTCGAGCATTTTCTTTGAAAAAAGCTGACACGCTTCACGAATCCGCGCCGCATTATATGCCATAAAAGATTCGTCGATCAAATCCGCGAGCGCGGTGTTTTTATCAATCGGTGTCGGGTCAATGCGTTTGCCGCTTAAAAATTTACTTTTCTTTTTTGTCATCGTTTTCGTTCAAATGGTTTCCAACTCCATAATGTTTATTGGAAATTTTAAGACTCGCTTTGTAAAACGCTCAAACATTCCTGACACAAACAACCCTTAAAATCTTCCTGCAATTTTGCCAAAGTTTCGCGCTTTAAATCAACCTCGAAACACCAGCATTTTCCGGCATTCGCACCGCACGAAAAATCTTTGCCGCACGATTCGCAGGTTTTTGTTTCCCATGGTGTTTCTGTTTTTTCGAGAAATATTTCTGACATTTTAATTGATAATGTAAATCAAGAGTAGGAAAAAAAGATTTATCAAATCTCAATTATCAAATATCAATTATATTCAAGGGTTAAAGAACGTTTCAAAACCTCTGAAATAATGGATAATTGAGATTTGATAATTGATAAAGATCAGCGGCTCTGCCGCTCAATCGGTAATTTTTTCGACTCTTGATGCACATTGATAAGTCACATTTAGTTTGCCAATCAGTATAGCGAACACTTTTGTTTGTCCGAAATCCTCACTGGTAATCAGACTCGCTACCGCTCGTTATACTGATTATTTCGGCAATTTTCTGTTTAACTATTAACTATTTTAACCCAAAAAGAATAAAATGCGCGTACCGCCAAAAGTAAAACTCATCAAACAATTTATTTAAGCCGAAAATATTCGTGCAAAAATGAAATGTTGATGAGTTTTACCGGAGAAAAACAAGAATTTGTTTTTATACGTCAAAAGATTACCAAGCACAGCTATACGAAGCCAGTGCTTGTTTGGAAGTTTCGAGGGCTTGTTTACAAGTTCCCGGCAGCGTTGCTTTGCTTTGCGGATTTGCTGCCGCATCTTTTAACCCTTTGCGTTGTGCTTCAAACGCTGTTTTAAGTCCCGGTGCGGCTTGCGGTGCTTTGGCGGCGATGCTCGTTAAACAGGCTTCATATTTTTTGATATATTCATCACATTCGGCAACGCCGACGCTGTCGCCCGAAGTTGTCGAATTTGAAGCTGCCGTGTTGGAATCCGTTTTTGCTCCGCCGCAGTTTGCAAAAAGCATCAAGCCGCAAAGTAGCGCAAAAGACAAAAAGACATTTGTTTTTAATTTATTCATTCTAGTCCTCACAAAGTTTTTAATTTGAAATAAAAAAATCGAAAAGTTAGTTTATTTTTCGACTGATAAATGATAATAAATGATATTTGCGGGAAATTCACCACCCAAACAGGTAGTAAAAACATTATTTTTTATACTCAAGGGCAGAATAACTTGCTTTTGCTATTTGGTAAAGCGAGCAATTTATTTTAGTTCTTGCGCCAGTAAAAAGTTAAAGATAGATTTACTGCCGACGAGCGCTAGTGAAATAAACTTAGAAGTTTCGCTTCTGACTATCATGCAGAATAGATGATAGATGAAAAGTGAAAAGTGATAGATGGGTTTAACCTATCACTTTTCACCTATCACCTATCACTTATTCCGAATGTAATCGCTTTTATTGATTCGGGGTTTGGGCATCGTCGGTTTTTCTCAAACGAAGAAGATAAATGCGTTTTTCGTCGGCTTTGAGAATTTCGATATTGAGACCTCGAAGATCTAATTTTTCCTCTTGTTTCGGCACATAACCGACTTCGCTTGTCACAAATCCGGCAATGGTCGTGAAATCGTCGTCCTCGATTTCCATATCAAAAAGCCGTTCGATCTTGCCGATCTCGGTTGAGCCATGAACATCGAAATAGCCGCCCGCACCCTCGATGATCTCGATGATCTCTTCGTCCTCGATGTCTTCATCTTCGATTTCGCCGACGATCTCTTCAATAATATCCTCGATCGAGACAAGTCCGGCAACACCGCCATATTCGTCAATCACAATTGCCACCTGAACGTGATTGGTCTGCATATTTTTTAAAAGTTCAGAGGCGGATTTTGTTTCGGGAATAAAAAATGCGGGACGCAGCAGATTCTCGATCGTTTCGGTTTCTTTGCCTTCGGCCCACGCATTTAGAAGGTCGCGGACGTAAAGAATGCCCTCGATGTTGTCAACATTTCCTCTGAAAACGGGCAGTCGCGAATATTTTTCTTCGATTATCAGATCGCGGGCTTGTTTGACCGTTGCCTCGATCGGCAAGGCGCAAATTTCGGTGCGCGGGGTCATAATTTCTCCGGCGCGGGTTTCCGAAAATTCAATCATTGATTCAATCAATTCACGTTCTTTTCCTTCGATTATTCCCTCGGCCTCGCCAACTTCCATCAAGGCTTGAAAATCGTCGGAAGCATCTTCTTTTTCTGATTCGGAAGGCTGATTGGGCGAAATCGTATTTTCAAGCGAAGCCTGAATTTTACCCTTAAAAGAAGGCTCGATCGGGTCAGCAATAAAAGGCAATATACCGTAAAGCGGACGGGCAAACGGCAATAGGAAAAGCAGTTTTTTTTCGGGGTTTTTGCGGGTTACGAGCCACGGAATGACTTGGCGAAAAATGACCGAAAACGATAAACCGACGAGTAGCGAATAAATCAATTGTTCAATCGGATTTGTGAAAAAATTGAAAATAACGATCGTTACAAGAACAGAAAAAACAATTAACAGGATCTGAATCGAGGCGGAAAGTGAAAAGCGGAATCGCGGACGATTCTCAAGGATCTGCCCGAGAAATTCAATTGTTTTAAGGCGCGGACTTTCTTCGACATCAGAAAAAAGCCGCCGTAGGCTGAGATCCGACAGTTGCGAAAAAGCCATATCGATGGTGGCTAAAAAGACAACTGCGAACAGAATTGCGATGGCGATAATTATCTCAATTTCCATTGTTTCTCAATAATTTTGCCACGTTTTTATCAATCATCCAATAGAGTCTGCCATTTTTCGGGCGGACGTTTTGCGAAGGCAGTTTTTCAGGCTGAAATTCACCTTCCAAAACTTCGCGCAAGACTTCGGCTTTTTCAACGCCAGCGACCAGAAAAATTACGTTGGCGGCATTGTTGATGACGGGAAAAGTCAGAGACAGACGCGTTGTTTGGAGTTTTTCGACCGGATTGGCGACGGCGATTTTTTCGGTATGCGAATTTAACCCGTCGCTACCGCTCAGGGTTCTGACCGCTTCCGTGAATGGGAAAAGCGAAGCTGTGTGTCCGTCCGTGCCCATTCCCAATAATATTAAATCAAATCGCGGTAAGTCGTCAGAACCGTCCTCGGTAGTGGGCGGGTTGAAATGGTCAGAACCGCCTGCGGTAGCGGGCGGGTAATCTGATGCAATAAAAAACTTTCGCAAAGTTTCTTCATAATTTTCGCTGATTATTTCCGGGTCTTTTAATTCAGTTTGCCAGCGAAAAATATTTTCATCTTTGATTTTCAACGGCTCAAAAAGATTTTCATTCGCCATCCGAAAATTGCTCTTCGGTTCAAGGGGCAAAACATTTCGTTCGTCGCCGAAGAAGAAAAACGAACGCGACCAATCAACTTTGTCCTTAAATTTATCGCTTGCCAGCAATTGATAAAGCGATTTCGGCGTTGAACCGCCCGCGAGTGCAATTGTAAAACGCCCGTGATCTGCAATTGATTCAGATGCAATCGAGACAAACCTTTCAGCCGCGAAATGGTTTAGTTCAGTGGTGTTTGAAAATACCTTAACTTTTTCCTTCATTCTTTATCAGGGCAATTAATCAACGGTGTTTTTCCATTTTCTTCCGTCTTGCGCGAGAAGTTCGTCAGATTCTTGCGGTCCCCAGGTTCCTGATTCATAATTCGGGAAATCACGCGCCGGAATAGCTTGCCAGACATCAAGAATCGGCGAAACTATCTGCCAGCTTGCCTCGACCATGTCGGCGCGTTGAAAGAGCGTCGCGTCGCCGGTCATACAATCAAAAAGCAAACGTTCGTAACCAGTCGAAACCTGTTCGCCGAAATGATCGAGATAATTGAAATCCATATCAACAGGGCCCATATCGACGATCGGCCCCGGAATTTTCGCGCCGAAATGAAGCGTGATGCCTTCATCGGGCTGAATATGAATCGCGATCCGGTTGGTCGTCAGTCTTTCGACCGAAGTATCGCGGAAAAGCATAAACGGCGCACGTTTGAATTGAATCAGAATTTCCGAATGTTTGCCCGCCATTCGTTTGCCGGTCCGGACATAAAACGGCACGCCCGCCCAACGCCAGTTATCAACCGTCAATTTCATCGCGGCAAAGGTTTGCGTATTTGATTTTGGATCAACGTTTTCTTCGCTTCGGTAAGCAATTTTCTTTTTATGGTCAATGATGCCTTCGCCGTATTGTCCGCGGACGGTTTTATGCAAAACGTCTTCGGGTGAAAACGGCTGGATCGCGCAGAGGATTTTTGCCTGTTCGTCGCGCACGGCATCGGCTTGGAACGAAACGGGCGGCTCCATTGCGGTTAAAGTAACAAGCTGGAAAATATGATTCGGGATCATATCGCGGAGTGCGCCGGCGGTATCGTAATAACCGCCGCGCTTTTCGACACCGAGTTTTTCGGCGACCGTGATCTGCACATGATCAATATAATTTCGATTCCAGATCGGTTCGAAAATCGAATTACCGAAACGAAATACCAAAATATTCTGAACGGTTTCTTTGCCGAGATAATGGTCAATGCGATAGATCTGCGATTCTTTGAGCAGACTTTGCAGCTCGGCGTTCAAACTTTTTGCCGATTCAAGGTCGTGGCCGAAAGGCTTTTCGTAAATAAATCTGCGCCAGCCGTCTTTTTCATCGGTCAAACCCAACTCAGCGGCTTTTTCGGTGACAAGCCCGAAAAGCGACGGCGGCGTCGCGAGATAAAAGAAATAATTTTCGGGAATATCAAATTGCTTATCCAAATCTTTGAGCAATTTTTTCAGGTTGTTAAAAGTCTTTTTATCGGCAAAATCACCGCCCGTGTAATGCGTGCGCGATTCAAACCATTTGAGCAAATTCTGATCAACATCTTTGCCGATAAATTCGAGCAAATTGCCTTTGATTTGACTGCGGAAATCTTCGCTCGTCATTTCCTGCCGGCCGACGCCGACGATCGCGAAATTATCGGGCAGAAATTTGTCCTTCGCCAGATTGTAAAGCGCGGGAAAAAGTTTGCGTTTGGTCAAATCGCCGGTCGCGCCGAAAATGATCATCGTGCACGCATCGGCTTGTTTTTGTATTTCGCTCATAATTGTAATTGTTAGATTATCATAGTTGAAATTGTTTTTTATGTCTTGGAGAAACATGCCTAATTCGTGCGAGAGCGTATTCAAAATCGGAATCGTTATCAGATATGATCTTCGGAATAGATGAAACATGATAGTTGATAGATTCAGATCGAGTAGGACGGACGCACAACTTTTTGGATTTTGAATAAGCTCTGGTCTGAATGATGTGCGGTGCATTCCGATTTGTAATATACAATTTTAGATCTTATCATTAGGAGCTAATTACATCTGAAAATATGCGTCTTAATCCCTCCAACCTAAATCTTGGATTCCAAACGATGTTGGCGATCGTTTTTCTGATTTGCCTTAAGGCGATTACACTTGCGCAGGAATACGGGACAGATGTTTGGACGACAGCGAACGGTTTGCCGCAAAACACTGTTACGGGCATCGTGCAAACACCCGACGGTTATTTGTGGCTGAGTACGTTTGACGGACTGGCGCGGTTTGACGGGGTGCGTTTCACCATCTTTGATAAGGGCAATACAAATGGCATTCTCAACAATCGCTTTTCGGGCATTTTTGTTGATCGTGAAGGGACAGTTTGGGCAACGACCGAAAACGGTCTTGTGACGGTTTATCGAAACGGAGTTTTTACTTCGTATCAAACTCCCGAAACATTGGGCGTTGCGATCACTATTGTTTCGGATGCAAACGCAAATGCAGTTATCGAAACGAATGATGGTTTATATTATTTGCAAGACGGCAGGTTTATTCCGACTCCTGACCAAAATGAAATAAATGTCAAACTGATTTATTACGGAAGATCAGGAGCGAAATGGACATTTGAACGAGGCGGAATTTCGCGTCAAAAGGACGCTACCATGACAAACTATAGTCTCAATCTGCCGCCCGAATATTTAACATCTATTCATAATTTGCAAGCTTACGAAGATAATCGAGGGGCTTTCTGGTTTACGGTCAGAGAAAAGCTTTACCGCTTGGCGAATGGGAATGTATCGATTTTTACGAAAAATGAGATTCCGGCTTTGAATGAATTGATTCCACAGACGATTTTTGATGATGCAGAGGGCAGCGTATGGATCGTTTTTGGGTCTTCTAACCTGACCCGGAAATTAGACGGTCAAGTTGTGAAATTTAATGACGGACAATTCACATCGTATAAAATAGGCAAATCTTTTAGTTCGAGTTTCGGGATCACCGACCGCGAAGGCAATTTTTGGTTGGCAACGACGACCGGATTGAAGCGTCTGCGGCAGCAACTGATAACTTCTTTATCGGTCAAAGACGGTCTTGTCAGCAACGAAGTTTATCCCTTGTTGCAAACAAGCAAAGGAGATATTTTTATCGGGACGGTTCAAGGGGTCAATCGTTACACTGACGGCAAAATCACGAATCCGGGGCTGAAATACTCCCC
The DNA here is from genome assembly GCA_031431735.1 of Acidobacteriota bacterium. Taxonomy (GTDB): domain Bacteria; phylum Acidobacteriota; class Blastocatellia; order Pyrinomonadales; family Pyrinomonadaceae; genus JAFDVJ01. The sequence continues at coordinate 8,853 of JANPDZ010000155.1, forward strand.
AAACTTTCCGCTTTATATGCGCGGTTTGTGGGAAGATGAACGGGCGCGGGTTTGGCTCGGCTTTCAGGGCGACAGCGGATTCGGGCGATTTGAAGAACCTTCGTCGGTCAAAAAAATCGGTCAAAACGAGCTTCCAAACGGAGCAACCGACTTTGCTTCAGACCTGGAAGGCAACATTTGGATTGCGACCGAAGAAGGTTTATTCAAATACAAAGACGACCTGAAAATCGCTCAATACACGGTCAAAGACGGTTTGCGAAATGACAAAATAATCACAATTCGCTTTGATCGCCAAGGTAATCTCTGGTTAGGAACATTTGACGGATTGGCACACTTCAAAGGTGGCAAGTTTACCAACTTTACCGATGTCGAAAACTCTCCAAAGGGATTTGTTCGGGCGATTTACGAAGATGCGGAAGGCGTTTTGTGGTTTGGAACCTACGGCGACGGGTTGGTGCGCTATAAAGACGGGAAGTTCTTCAATTATCGAGTCGAAGACGGACTTGTCAACAATGGCGTTTTCGCCATTCTCGAAGATGGTCGCGGAAACTTTTGGATGTCGAGCAATCGCGGCATCCATCGCGTCAGCAAGCAAGAACTGAATGATTATGCCGATGGACGCATTCCCAAACTGAACAGTGTTTCATATGACGAAAAGGACGGAATGCCCAACGCCGAATGCAACGGCGGCCGGCTTCCCGCGGCCATCAAAACGAAAGACGGCAAGCTCTGGTTTCCGACGATGGGCGGCATCGCCATTGTTTCACCAGAAGCCGAAAAAGTAAATCCGAATCCGCCGCCTGTCAGTATCGAAAATATTTCGATTGACCGCAAAGCGATTGATCCGCTTTTTTTGCGATCCGCCATCCGCGATCCGAATTCCGCGATCGAACTACAGCCCGGACAATCAAACATTGCGATTGAATACACCGGTTTGAGCCTGACAAAATCGGAGCAGATAAAATTCAAATATAAACTCGAAGGATTGGAAGAGAATTGGGTTGAAGCCGGCACCAAGCGAACTGCGGATTATTCTTATCTGCCTGCCGGAAGTTATACATTTCGACTAATTGCGGCCAACGCCAACGGCGTTTGGAACAACGAAGGTGCTGCGGTAAAAATCGTCGTTCGCCCTTTTTTCTATCAGACCCGGTGGTTTATCGGACTTTTGACGCTCGCGTTGGCAGTGTTGATCGGGTCGATCTATCACATTCGCGTCTCGCGTGTGCGAGCGATCGCCGAGGCCAAAACTCTTTTTTCGCGGCAGTTGATCGAATCGCAGGAAACCGAAAGAAAACGGATCGCGTCAGAACTCCACGACGGTTTGGGGCAATCTTTGGTAGTAATAAAAAATCGCGCGATGCTTGGAATTAAAAGATGCGATGACAAAGATCAGGTTACGAAAGAACTTGCTACAATTTCGGAATCAGCATCGCAAGCCCTGGACGAAGTCCGCGATATCACGAACAATCTGCGCCCGCAATTGCTTGACCGTTTGGGTCTGACCAAGGCGATAAATTCAATGCTCAAAAAGATTTCCGGTATGATTGAAATCGAAAGTGAGATTGACAATATTGATAAGATATTTAATGGAAATGAAGAGATCAGCCTTTATCGGATCGTTCAAGAATCGTTCAATAACATCGTCAAACATTCAAATGCTTCGCACGCGGTGGTAAGCATTAAACGCAATGAAAATAACGTCATCCTGACAATCGAAGACAACGGCAAAGGTTTTGATGCGGGAAATGCTAAATCGAACAGCAGCGGTCTTGGTTTAGTCGGGTTGAAAGAACGGGCACAATTACTCGGTGGCGAGTTTGTTATTGATTCAAAGCTTGGCGAAGGAACAAAGGTAACGTTCCGAGTTACCAAAAGTTCAGAGTAACGCCTTTAGGCGTGAAAACGTCCATTAACATTCGAGTTGAATTTAGGCGAGAGGTTTCACGCCTAAAGGCGTTACTCTGAACTTTACTCTAAATTTTATGAACGAGATTACGATCATCATCGCCGACGACCATCCAATCGTGCGGAAAGGGGTGCGCGAAACAATTGAAGAAGAAAGTAAATTTATCGTCTTGGCGGAAGCAAATAATGGTCGGGAAGCCATCGAAGCGATCGAAAAATTTAGTCCAAACGTAACGATTCTTGATGTTGATATGCCGGTGATGAACGGTTTTGACGCGGCGCGTGAGATAAGAGCAAGAAAACTCGCCACCGAAATTATCTTTCTGACAATGCACCGCGACGAAGATCTATTCAACGAAGCGATTGACCTTGGTGTAAAAGGCTTTGTCCTTAAAGACAGTGCTTTGAGCGATATTGTCGAATGTATCAAGACGGTTGCACAGAGCGAACATTACGCGAGCCACGCGCTCACAAAATTTCTCATAAACCGCAGCCGCCGGGCGATTCAATTAATCGAAAAACAACCGTCAATCAACGATTTAACCGCAACCGAACGGCGCGTTTTGAAACTCATTGCCGAAAATCTGACGAGCAAAGAAATCGCCGCGCAGCTTTTCATCAGCCCGCGCACAGTCGAAAAGCACCGGCAGAACATTTGTCAAAAACTAGGCTTGCAAGGCAGTCATTCGCTCTTGAAATTTGCAGTTTTCCACAAATCCGAATTGCTGTAATTTGTTCAGAGTTCAAACTTTAGTTTGCGGCAACCGTAAGCGAAGCGAAACGGTTGCTAACGCTAAAATCACGAACTTTGAATAGAAATTGAAAGACATTAAGCCGCCTTCGACTTTACAACTTGTAAATGATTATTCACACCCTTTCATCAAAAAGAATCAAAATTCCATATTAAAGCACACTGTTTCCGCTCCGCTTCGCTGGCGGAAACGACAAACTAAAGTTTGAACTCTGAACAAAAATACGCAGTTCTACTTATAAAAAATACGCGGAATTTCGTATTCCCGCCGCCGCATTTTCGGTTTATTCTGACAATCTAATGATGAAAGTTTTGATTGTTGATGATAACCCGAAAGTCCGCCAAGTCGTGCGCGATTATCTGCCCGTTGCGGTTGATGAGATCTTTGAGTGCGCCGATGGCGGCGAGGCTTTGGCGTTTTATCGGATACATTTGCCCGATTGGGTTTTGATGGATTGGGAAATGCCGAAAACGGACGGCATCACGGCAATCCGTGAAATTATCCGTGAATTTCCCGAAGCAAATATCTGTCTGGTGACGGCGTTTGACGATGAAGATATTCGCACCGAAGCCTTTCGGGCAGGTGCGCTTCGGTTTGTTTTGAAAGATAACTTGTTTGAACTGGAAGCAATTCTGGTCAATGAGATGGAAAATTAGAGAAGGAAAAAAAACTTTTTATTGAGGAGAAAAAAATACTATGAAAAAAATTAATACGAAAAAATTATCAATCGGCATTTTCAAATTAGTGATGCCCTTGTTTGTGATTCTATTCGTTCAGGCGAGTATCAACGCCCAAGCACCGATAGGTTTTATGTCGTGTGCAAAAGAAGGCGAACGTTGTAAATTCGAAGGCACCAAAGAAGTGATGTATGGGGCAGGGAACGGGTGGGTCAAAATGACCGCGACTAACGGAATTGACTGCGGTGTTGCGGCGTTTGGCAGTGATCCGGCTGAAAATGTTTGGAAAGAATGCTATATTCCCTTTACAGTTTCTCCCGGCACGAAATATTCACCATTCGAGATTTGTGCAAAGCGAGAAGGCGAGCGTTGCCAATTTACCGGGACACGGGAGGTGATGTATGGGGCAGGCGATAAATGGAGCATCAGACAGGCAACTGACGGGATTTTATGTAGTGCCGACATCTTCGGCGATCCCGCACCGAACGTTTACAAAGCGTGCTTTGTATCAAGTAAAACGGTTTCAACTACTCCGAGAAAATTTCCCGAAACCTATCAATCACCAATTCAATTAAAACCCGGCACCAATTCAACGTCATTAAGCAACCTAAAAATAAACGGATTTGGGATTTCCGAATCCTCGATTGTTTCCGGGGCCGTGATTGGCGAAGCCCAAAATAAAGGGCTTGAATACACGGTTTTAAATGTGCCGACCAAATACCTTAATCCCGGAATCGCTATGGCAAATATGCAGTTCGAGCCGAAAGCGATGCTCAAAGACGGGGTTTTATACATTCATTTGACAACTGTCGGAAGTTCGGTCGCACTCGACAGAGGCTCGGCGGACGGAACGCGTGCGGACCCATATGTTAATCAAGCCAAAGAAAAAGGCTTCTATATTCAAGAGGTCGAAACAGCAATTTCAACCCAACCGGATTTCACAACATTCCGGCACGGACCGGAAAACGTCAATAAAGAAACGGGTGTTCTTACTGATATGAAATCTTACGGGTTGGAAATTTCCAAAACCGGACCCGGTGCTTCGTTTCAGATGGGGTCAAGTTTTAGTCAGACGATTATGAATTATTCGGTGACGGATTGGTCAGCCACGATGGGAACGAACATCGTCAAAGGAACTTGGGTTCAAACCGAAGCTCCCGACTTCTGGAAAACTGATGCCATCGGTCAATTTAATGGTATTAAAGAGCTTCCCGCACTAGCCACAACTAATTTTCCGGTTTATGAGCAGGCTATTTTCAAAGCAACTAAGCCGGGATACCTTCCTGATTCCGTGACATTCGATGTCACACTCAGGGTTTTATTAAAAAAAGCGATGATCGTCCCTCGAAATGATGCCCCGATTCTTCAGGGAGCTAAGGGATTAATTTGGCTTTTTCTTCCGCAAACTTACCAAGGCGAGTTAGATCGCATTCGTGCGACGACGACCGCGGAAACCTCCGTCAAATATACGTTAACGCTCGATTTGACACCGCTCAAGAAATGATTTTCAAATTACCGTCGGGCAAAAGTTGATGGTTTTTGTTTTAATTTCAACTTTTGCCCGAAGCGGAAACCTTTGCCCTGTAACTTGCTTGAACCGGAAGCAATTCTTGTCAACGAATTGGAGCATTAGAAACATGGCGAAAAAATATAGTGAACATAAAATAATGATGAAAATAACCTGCTTCCTGTCAATACTGCTGCTTTCAGTTTGGGTTTCCAACGCCCAAACCATTCCGGCATCAATTACAAACCAACTAAATACGAGTTACAAAGGCTGGATAAAAGTTCCCGGATTTTGCGAAGGCAAAAAATGGGCTTTGCCCGCTGATTTCAACGGAGATAAAAAAACCGATTATGTCATCCGCTTTAAGGTCGGGAAAAAGTCGCCGCGTCTGTTTCTCTTCGCTTTCATCAATAAAGGCGGAAAATATATGCCCGTGAAAATTGCTGAAGATGATTACAGCGATGATTTTTTGCGTTCGGCATTTTCAACTATCAAAAAAGGAACCACCGTCAGTCTTGGACAAGGTGAAGAGGGGACGGGTCCTTCAATCAAACTAAAGACCGATGCCGTCATGCAATACATTTGCGAAACCGATGCCGGAAAGACATATATTTACGACAATGGCGAGTTCAAAAACATTCAAGACCAATAGAATTAAGGACAAAACTATGAAAACGAATAAAACGAATGACAATCGAATCTCCCGTGTTTTGAAACAAGCCGTCGGTCTGGCGGTCGGATTTAGTCTGTTGGCGGGTATTGTGCTGTTTGCGCCAACAAGCGCAGAAGCGGCGGCGAGCCAGTTTGACCAAACTTTCGGCAGCGGCGGCAAGGTTTTTTACGTAACAGCCGGCGGCAGCGGCGGCAGCGGGGACATTGAGATACAGCCCGACGGCAAAGTGGTTATTGTCGGAAGCGCAGGTTTTGAAGTTGTCCGTTTCAACGTGAACGGCACACCTGACAACACCTTCGACGGCGACGGCTTGGCGGTTGCAGTTCTCACAAGTCCGGCTCAGGCAAACGCGCTCGCCATTCAAACCGACGGCAAAATTGTCGTTGCCGGAAGGTCTGCCGGAGATCTTGCGTTGGCTCGTTTCAATAGCGACGGCTCGCTCGATACGACATTTGACGGCGATGGGATTGCCATTTTGGTTTTACCGGACAGTCAAGAAATTTTTGACATTGCGATTCAGCCGGACGGTAAAATAATCGTCGGCGGCAATACCGGAAATTCTGCCCTGTTTCAGGATTTTATGGTCGTCCGCTTTAACGCGAACGGAACGCCGGACGCAGCGTTTGGTCCGACCGGCATCGGCGTTATACAGACATCGTTTAATACCCTTGATTATTGTAGCTCCGTTGCGCTTCAAACCGATGGTAAGATCGTTGCCGGCGGATATACCGGTGACTTTATTAATTATGATTTCGCTTTGCTTCGTATCACCGCAACCGGTTCACTCGATACGACATTTGACACAGACGGTAAGCTGACAACTTCTATCCGGCAAGGCGACAGCCTCAATAAAGTGCTGATCCAACCAGATGGAAAGCTCATCGCCACGGGCAATACCCGAAACATCGGTCAAAATGTTGATGCCGCGGTTATTCGTTACAACCCTACGGGCGCGCTTGATACGAGTTTTGATGTTGATGGAATAGCTACTACGGATGATGGAGCGTTCGATGATACTCACGCCGCCGCACTCCAGCCCGATGGTAAGATTATTATTACCGAAAGACGCGACTTTAACAATTCTGCCCTGATCCGCTTTAATCCCAACGGTTCATTGGATACTTCGTTTCACGGCGACGGGAAATTTATCTTTCCCGCGGCATACGCAAACACGAGCGCAAAGGCGGTTGCTATCCAGCCGGACGGCAGAATCATAATTACAGGGAATCAAGGACCTGATATATTCCTGTCCCGATTATTAGGCGACCCGCGTGCCGTTGTGACAAACAACACGGGAATCGTGCTGGAAGATCGAAACGGCACCAATCCGCCGTTCCTCAACACTTCAACTGTCAATGTCAACGGCTTACCCGGCACGATTACCAAAGTCCGCGTTTCGCTCAACAAAATTACTCATACCTTTCCCGCCGACCTCGATATTATGCTCGAAAGCCCGACCGGTGTTCGCACGATGCTGATGTCCGATACCGGCGGCGGGATGGGGCAGGGTTTTGTCAACAAAACTATTATCATAGACCAATCCGCCGTGAATACGATTCCCGTACCTGCAACCGAAAACTTCGGATTTTTCAAACCGACCAATCTCACCGGATCAACAACACTCGAACCCGGCGGAATTGACGTTTTTCCATCGCCCGGTCCGGGTTCGCAAAACTACGGCGCGGGAAATCTCGATGTTTTTAACGGCACAAACCCGAACGGTCAGTGGAAACTTTATGCCGTGGACGATGAAGCGCAGGATTTCGGCGGTTTCGATGGCTGGACGCTCGATGTCACGACGACGACTTCGCGGCTCAATAATCTCGGCGCGGATTTCGACGGCGACGGACGAACCGACATCTCCATTTTCCGTCCCGCATCCGGCGAATGGTGGATCAACCGATCTTTGACCGCACAAACCATCGCCGCCCAATTCGGACAATCAACCGACATCATCACACCCGGCGATTTCACCGGCGACGGCAAGACCGACATCGCTTTCTTCAGACCAAGCACCGGCTTCTGGTTTATTTTAAGATCGGAGGACGGATCTTTCTTCTCGTTCCCGTTCGGCACCAACGGCGATGTTCCCGTGCCGGCTGATTATGACGGCGACGGCCGCGCCGACCCGGCGGTCTTTCGTCCCTCGGAGGCGACGTGGTATATTTCGCGTTCCTCGGATGGCGGCACGACGATCACTTCGTTCGGCAACGCGACCGACAAACCCGTCCCGGCAGATTACGACGGCGACGGTTTGACCGACATCGCGATATTTCGCCCGTCTGACGGTTCGTGGTGGTTTGTCCGTTCATCGGACAATACTTTCCGCGTCTATAGTTTCGGCAGTTCAACCGACAAACCCGTCCCGGGCGACTGGACAGGCGACGGTAAAGCGGATGTCGCAATCTTTCGTCCTTCGACCAATGTCTGGTATGTCCAACGGAGCGAGGATCTTTCATTCTTCTCGTTCCCGTGGGGCGCGGCGGGCGACCAACCGGCTCCCGGCGATTACGACGGCAACGGCATTATGGACGCGACCGTTTTCCGCCCGTCAACGCTGACGTGGTATTCAAACACACAAACACAAGGCACGGTCTTTACGACCTTCGGCGCAACCGGCGACCGGCTTGTACCCGGTGCGTTTATCCAGTAAAAATGCGAATCAGGAGTTGAAAA
>JANPDZ010000156.1:0-6431 GCA_031431735.1 Acidobacteriota bacterium
ATTTCCGCGAAACACGCGGCGCGTGGCTCATCGAGACGGACGAAAACAATCAAATCAACGCCCAACACATTCGCGATTATCGTCAGCGGCCGTTTCAGCGTATCGGTTTCGACGTTTCGGGTTACGCGGAAACAAAAGATATTACCGACGGCGTTTTGGCAAAGGTCAGCGGCGAAGCGCGCACGGCAAACGACTATTCTGCGGGGAGCGGCGACGAAATTTCCAAACCGATCATTGAAATAACCTTGCGCGGACATCTCGGCTTTCCGAATTCACTTTTGCAAATTAAAGAAATCCGCGAAGAAGCGCAAAAAATGACCGGCGCGCTCCACGTTCGCATCAAAAATCATTCCGCGCCGATCGAATATGCCATCGCCGCCGACCTCGAAGAAGACGCCAGCCGCGAAAAGCTCGAACGCCGCGTGATCGAAGATCTGATCATCCGCGACAATCGCTACAAAACGCGCGTCGAAGAAATCTCCGAAGCCGTCATCGGCGCGAAAAGAATGGCTCTCAGTGACGAAGATCCGGAAAAGATCGTTGATTTTATCGCACTGAAAACTGCTTGATGTTTTGTGTTTTTTGTTGAATAAATTGTCAGATAGAAAAAGGTTGATAATGTTCTTTTTTATGGTTATTATTAAGTGTTTCAGTGTTGCTAAATAGTTCGACGCTTTGAGAAGAGATTAAACGAATGAAAATTTTTCTTTTATTGATTTTGTTTTTTGCGTTTGCGCTTAATACTTTTTGCGCACCTTTGATTTTTAAGACAACTAAAGAAATAAAGGCTAACGGTAAGGATTTTGTCGAGATTGCCAATTTTGACGTTAGCAAATCTAAGCAAATTCGGGTTGGAGTTGTTTGGGCGGATTGGGACAATTTTAATTCTCACATAATACGGATTCAAGGCATTGAGGGCGAAGATATAATCCATATTGACGGTTTTGAAATATTTCCCAGTAAATCGTTAGTTATTGAAACACCGCCAAGCAAAATCAGAATTTCAACCTCTCAATCTGGCACTTATAAAATTTACATTTGGGCAAGTCAATAAATTAATTTATGAATTATCACGACATTATAACTATCGAACCCGGCAAGCGCGGCGGCAAACCTTGTATTCGCGGAATGAGAATGACGGTTTATGATGTGCTTGAATATCTTGCTTCGGAAATGACCGTGCAGGAAATTCTTGACGATTTTCCGTATCTGACATACGACGATATTATGGCTTGTTTGGCATTTGCCGCCGACCGTGAGAAAAATTTGTTGGTAGTTCAATAATGGGCGCGAAATTACTCTTTGACCAAAATTTATCACCCAAATTACTTAAACGTCTGGAAGAATTGTATCCGAATTCTGACCATTTAGATTTACTCGGACTCGGAAGTGCCGACGACGTTAAAGTTTGGGAACACGCCAAACAAAATGGATTTGTTATTGTCACCAAAGACGCTGATTTTGCTGATCTGAGCGTGTTGCGCGGTTTTCCGCCGAAAGTCGTGTGGATTCGCAGAGGTAATTGTTCAACGTCAGAGATTGAAGAAATCTTGCACGACCATAATTCGGAGATTGACAATTTGGCGACAGACTTATCTACAGGAATATTAACGCTGTTTTAAGTCAAACGAAAAGTGAACGAAGTAGCAAAATCTTTCCCGCTTTGCCTTTTACATTTTAGCTTCTTACAATAAAACAATGTCCGAAGCATCAGAAAAAGTTTTGGGAATCAGGCATTTGCCGATCTTTCCGCTGCCGCTTGTGTTATTGCCGAACGAGTTATTGCCGCTGCATATTTTCGAGCCGCGTTATCGGCAGATGTTCAAGGACATCGAGTTTGAAAAGAATCTGTTCGGCGTTTCGTATTTTGACGGGGAAGACTCGCTCACCGATCAACCGCTAATTGATTCAATCGGCTGCGTTGCCGAAGTGCGCGAGCTGCAACCGATGTCCGACGGACGTTCAAACCTGCTGTCGGTCGGCGTGATCCGCTACCGGCTTCTCGATTATGTTGAAACAGGCGACCCGTATTTGGTCGGCGATGTCGAATTTTTTGAAGATGACGCGGAAAATGAATTCGTCGTGCAGCCTTTGGCAGACGAAGTTTTCGCGCTTTTTAAACGCATTGCCAAAGCCGCCCACAAGCTGAGCGGCGAGCGGGGCAAATTTCCGGATATTCCGCAAGCCGAGCCGCAAGCCCTCTCGTTCCTCGTCACGGCTGCGTTTAATCTTGAACCTGAACTCAAATATAAAATGCTCGAAACGCGCTCGACCGTCGAAAGACTCCGCCGCTTACTCGAAATTCTCCTCCAAGCCGTCGGCAAAATGGAAGAAAACGCTGACATTTACAAGAGCTCACAAACGAACGGGCATTCTAAGAAGAAGATTAACCTCTGATTGAGAAGCGACAGTGAGACGGAGCGACGGAGCGACAGTGAGACGGAGCGACACTTTTTCGTTTATAATCTCGAATCTGATATTTCAAATTTAAGATTGCGAAATAAATCACTCCGTCTCTCCGTCGCTCCGTCTCTCTGTCTCTCCGTCTCACCGTCTTAATTTGTTCCCAAAGATTGCTTGAAGAAAGAAATCACCTGCTCAGCATACGCTTCGGATTGTTCGAGTGAGGCGTTGGTGATGTTGTAGCCTGACGGATTAAGATCGGTTTTGGTTTCGAGTTTGGTCGAGTTTGGAAAACAACGGCTGAGCGTTGTCGTTGAGGTTTGGAAATCGGGCGCGTCGGCTCCGGCGAGCAGCAAGACCTGACGGTTGTTGAGTTTTTTAGCGACATCACACGCCGAATCGCGTCGGTAACAGCCATCGTAATAATACAAATACGTTCCGAGCCAGGCAACTCGCGTCGTGATAAAACTAGCGAACGGATAGCGTTTGACGGTTGCCCGCGCCTGCAGATCGTCTGAGCTGTTCGGCACGGAATCAAGCACCAACGATTTGATGCTTTCATCTTTTCCCGCAGCAAAGACAGCCGCCAACGCGCCCATTTCCGTGCCGTAAATACCGACATTTTGTCCGACCAGTGCGGTTTGCCCGTCAGGTTTCAGTGCGCGCAGGAACTTGATCGCAGCGATCGCGTCTTCGGTTTCGCAGCCGCCGAAAGATGTTTGTTTGACGTGCGGCGTGTCGCCGTGGCCGCGCTGGTCGGGCATCAGAATCGTAAAATCCGTCGCTTCGTTTAATTTCACGCCGAAATTCAAAACATAAGAACGATCTGCGCCGTAAGCGTGCAGAATGATCACGGCAGGCGCACCCGGCGAACCTCGCAACAACCAACCGCGAGCCGTCGAACCATCCGCATTCTGCCACGTTTCGTCCGTGATCTGGGCGCCGCGTGAACTAAGCTGTCCGTATTTTTCGGGCGTCACAAGATATGTTGACCTGGGCGCGATCGAGGCTTTCTGTGCAAGAAAAACCGCAGATGCGATCAACGAACCGATGAGCAAAAGAGCAATGGGAAGCAAAAGCCGCGAAAAACTCTTAAAAAGACGTTTGGTTACTGCCATAATTTTCAACCGATATTTTTGAAAAAGAAATGTATTGTTAAAGAAAATGCAACTTGAAAGCTATCTAGCGTGTCTTAAATGTAGTCCTTGAAAAAAAGACTTTCGGTATGCTGACATAAATGTTACCATATTCGGCAGAGATAAAGGAAGAGTTTTAACCGATGAAAACAAAATTTTTTGTAGTCTTACTTATAGTTTTTTCCGTGTGTTTATCGGCTTTTGGGCAAACCCAGGCCGTTAATGTCAAAAAACCGGATTCAAGCGTTTCAACAAACAGCAATTTTTTTCCGCTTTCCGAATTAAAGGAAGGAATGCGTGGAACGGCGCGGACGGTTTTTCGCGGTTACGAAGCGGAAGAATTTAACGTTGAAATTTTAGGCGTTGTGCCGGGCGCGATCGGACCGAAACAAGATATGATCATCGGCCGTCTGTCGGGCGGCGGCGCGGATCGGACTTCGGTTTTCGCGGGAATGTCCGGCTCGCCCGTTTACATCAACGGCAAGCTCGTCGGTGCAATTTCTTACAGTTTTCCGTTCTCGAAAGAGCCGATTTGCGGCATCACACCGATCGAACAGATGATTCGCATTTTCGAGCAGAATCAGAATATTAAAACCAAAGTCCGCGAACCGCGAACCGTCTCATTTGCTGAACTTGCTTCGACCTCCTGGAGACCCGAACTGCCCCGAAACGCGATAGTTTCGAGTTCGATCTTATCCGGTGTCAGCACCAATTCGCTACTTGCACAGGTTGCCGGACAATCGTTTCAGCCGATCGCAACGCCGGTTTCGTTCAACGGAATTTCGCAAGACGTGCTTAATCTTTTCGCGCCGCAATTAATCTCCGTCGGTTTGCTTCCCGTTGCCGGAGTGAGCGGCGCGGCAAGCATCACACCGATCAAGAAAGCCGATGAAACAACGCTTGTCGGCGGCGATTCGGTTTCGATGCAATTGACACGCGGCGATTACAGCCTCGCCGCCGCCGGCACGGTCACCTACCGCGACGGCGAAAAGATATACGCTTTCGGACATCCGTTTTTGGGTCTCGGCACGTCAGATCTGCCGATGTCGGAATCGCACGTTGTGACGGTCATTCCGAATCTCAACAATTCGTTCAAGCTTGCCGTGCCCGACGCGATGGTCGGAAGTATGACGCAAGACCGTGCGACAGGCGTATTCGGCAAACTCGGTCAGACGCCGAAGATGATTCCTGTCCAAATCAATCTCGAAACAAGCCGCGGACAAACGCAAACATTGAATTTTGAAGTCGCCAAAGACGATTTTCTGACACCGCTGCTGCTCAATATCACGATCTATAACTCGCTCGTTGCCAATGAACGCGGAATCGGCGATGCAACGATCGAAACGAACGGCGAAATCCGCATCAAAGGACAACCGCCGGTCAAGATCGAAACCAGATTCGGCGGCGGACAAGCCTCGCAATACGCCGCGCTTTCGGTTGCGCTGCCCGTCAATACGCTCCTCAAAAGTAACTTTGACGAATTGGAGATCACCGGAATAACCTTGAACGCAGTTTCCAACGACGGCAATAAATCTGCCACGCTCGAACGAGTTGCGGTTGACAAAATCCGTGTCAGGGCAGGCGAAACGATCGAAGTGCAAGCCTTTGCCCGCACCGATTCAGGCAAGATCTTTGTTCAGAAGATTCCCGTCACGATTCCGGCTGACACGCCGGCGGGCGCGTTGTCAATCCTTGTCGGCGACGGCGGCGCGATTCAGCAAACGTCTGTTATCCAGCAATTTGTGCCAAAAGATCTGAGCGAACTCGTCAACACAATCAACAAGGCCAAAAAGTTTGACAGGCTTTATGTGCAAACATTCCGGACAACCAGCGGCGCAGTCATCGGTGTCAACGAAATGCCGAACCTGCCGCCGTCGGTTCTCGCGACAATGAATAACGACCGTACCGCCGGCGGTTTCAAACCGACCGTCCAAAGTATCGTTTCCGAACAATTAATTGCGCCCGCCGAATTTATTATTTCGGGACAGCAGACTTTGACGATTGAAGTTGTGAAATAAAGGTAGGCAGCAGGCAGTCAATCAAATCTTGTAAGATATTCAATTCTTACTGCCAACTGCCACTGCCTACTGCCTACTAAATTTGATATGAATGATCTATCCAAACTACTGCAAGCAGCAACTTTCGCCGCCAAAAGACATCACGGACAACATCGCAAAGGCGCGAATGCCGAGCCGTATATTGTTCATCCCTTGGGAGTTGCTAATCTTCTGACAAGCGTCGGGAAAGTCACCGATTACGACATTCTGATCGCCGCCGTTTTGCACGACACGATCGAAGACACAGACACAACCGCCGAGGAAATCACCAAACTTTTCGGCGCGACCGTTTGCGGTTATGTTTTAGAAGTAACGGACGATAAATCGCTCCCGAAAGCCGAACGTAAACTCAAACAGATCGAACACGCGCCGCATATCTCAACGGGTGCAAAACACGTCAAGCTCGCCGACAAGATCAGCAATATCACGGACGTGATGCACAATCCGCCGCACGATTGGTCGCACGAAAGAAAGATCGAATATGTCAATTGGGGCGAAAAAGTCGTCGCCGGACTGCGCGGCGTGAACGAAGATCTGGAAAATTATTTCGACGAAATCGTCAGCCGGGCACGTCAGAAATTTGAATAAACTTTTCACCACAAAGGCACGAAGGACACAAAGATTTTATTTTTCTTTGTGTCCTTCGTGCCTTTGTGGTAAGTTGCCAAACTCCTAAAAATCAAACCTGATGTACCTGATTAGGTCTTTGGCTTTTGGTCTTTGGTTTTTGGTTTTATTTAATGTCAACCCTTTGATTTTCAATCGAGACACTGAAAAATAAGCGGATTGGTGAGAAATTCATTACCAATCGGCAATTTCTTTCAAAAACCAAAAA
>JANPDZ010000157.1:0-21719 GCA_031431735.1 Acidobacteriota bacterium
GCGAAAATATGACGGTATTGACAAAAGCGGCGGCGAACAATCCGGCGAACTGAATAAAATTTTTAGTGACCGCGAATCAACCGTCAAAAACGCCATGGAAGCCATGGACGCGAGATGTTCAACGGCAAGCGGAAATTCCGATTGTTGTTCGATTACAGCAGGCTACCGCTTTACGCTTTCAAATCACCCGAACAGTAGTTTGAATGGACAATACACCATTACTTCGGTGACACACGAAGCCGAGCAAAACCCGAGCTACGTTTCCAACGAAGGTGCCACCGAACCATACACAAACAGTTTTACCTGCATCGCTTACGGCGCGGGGCAACCCGGATTTCGTCCGTTACGAACAACTCCCAAACCTGTCATTCAGGGAAGTCAAACTGCCATTGTCGTCGGTCCCGGCGGCGAAGAAATTTTTACCGATAAATATGGGCGGGTGAAAGTGCAGTTTCATTGGGACCGGGAAGGACAAGTTGATGCCGGCAGTTCGTGTTGGGTGCGAGTCGCGCAAACCTGGGCAGGAAATAAATGGGGCACGATGTTTATTCCGCGTATCGGGATGGAAGTTCTCGTGCATTTCTTAGAAGGTGATCCGGATCAGCCGATCATCACGGGTTGTGTCTATAATCCGCAAACGATGCCGCCCTACACGTTGCCGGATGAGAAAACGAAATCAGGGATCAAATCTAATTCCAGCAAAGGCGGCGGCGGATTTAACGAATTTCGTTTTGAAGATAAAAAAGGCGAAGAACAGATTTTTATTCACGCGGAAAAAGACCTCGACCTGCGTGTCGCAAAGGACTGCCGCGAATGGATCGGACTTGACCGCCATTTGATTGTCGGGCGCGACAAGCGAGAGAAAATCGAACGCGATGAGAATACTATTATCGAACGCGACCGCATCGAAATGGTCGAGCGCGATTATCATCGGAAGGTGGGAGGTAAAATCGCGTACAGTACCGGAGGTTCGGTGTCCAATGAGGTTGGCGGCTCGATCGCGGAAAAAGTCAGCGGAAATTATGCGATGGAGGTCGGTGGCAGCTACACGGTGACAGCCAATACGATTGTGTTGGAGGCACAAACCGCATTAACCATCAGCGTCGGCGGCAATTTTGTGACCATCAATGCGGCGGGCGTTCAAATTAACGGCACGATGGTTCTTCTCAATAGTGGCGGTGCGGCTCTTCCGTCAATTCCCGGAATGATTATTCCGCCGCTTGATCCGGACGAAGCAGAAATCGCTGATAATGCCGATCCGGGCAGCGATGCTCCAACCTATAAAAACCAACGAAGGAAAACTCCGCCTGCGATAGCACCGTCTTACACGCAACCTTCGCATAAGCCAAAGTCGCCCAAAAACAAAGACAAGAAATCTTGGATCGAGATTGAATTGCTTGACGACGACGGCAATCCGGTGGTGGGAGAACGCTATCGCGTTACTCTGCCGGACGGCTCGACTATTGCCGAAGGAACGACGGACGAAAAAGGTTATGCGAAAGTCAGCAACATTGACCCCGGCAACTGTCAGGTAACTTTTCCCAGATTGGATAAAAGTTCTTGGAAGAAGAAATAAAGCTGAAGAGTTAGAAGGAGAAAAATATGCCAACCGGACCAGCCGCCCGAATTACCGATAATGTTATTCATCCCCTGCCGCCTGTGCTAACGCCCGGACCGGGAAGCGTGAATGTTTTGATTGGATTTCTCCCCGCCTGGCGCGGAATTCCGCTTGCTGGAGCGGCGGCACTTCAAACTGCACACAACTCTGCCCAAACAGCTATCAAAACCGCCGAAGCCGCGACACTTGCGGCAGCCGGAACACCAGGTGCGCCGGTTGCATATGCGGCGGAGCAAGCGACAAAATCTGCGGCGTTAGCTTCGATGTCGAGCGCGATTACGAGCGCGGCAGGCGCCGGCGCGGATGTTCACATTTGCACAACACCATCGCCCGTTCCACCGCACGGTCCGGGCGTAGTAATTAGCGGCTCGGCAACCGTGATGATCAATATGCTTCCGGCTTGTCGTTTGGGCGATACGATTCTCGAAGCCATCGGACCACCAAATACAATTGTTAAAGGCGAGATAACGGTTATTATTGGCGGGTAGAGCAGATAAAAAGATTCGACCACGATTAAATCAGTGTAGTTTCGAACCAATGTAGTTTTCAGTTTTTCTTTCAGTTAAAAAAAGTGAAATCTTTTTCCCAAAATGTCTTATCAAAATGAGGAGCGAAGAAAAGCCCAAAGATTGATAGAAATTGAGGTGGAAAAATATATGGGAAGAGAACATTTTGTAAAACAGGGCGAATGTCTTTCAAGTTTGGCAAAAAGATATGGTTTTGTGAACTACGATACAATCTACGACCATCCGAATAATTCGGAACTGAAGATAAAACGACCGAATCCGAATGTCATTTATCCGAATGACGTGGTGTTTATCCCCGATAACGAACTTAAAGAGATTGATGCCGCAACGGAACAAAGACATCGGTTTCAGTTGTTAGGAAATAAAACTATATTCCGGCTGGTTGTCAAAGACGGCGATGAAAAGCCGTTTGCCAATGTTCGTTATGAACTGAAGATAGATAGAGAAACTTATCAAGGCACGACAAATGATGACGGCAAATTGGAACAAGAAATTCGGGCGGATGCAAGGGCGGGCGGAGTTGTTCTTTTTTCTGACGAGGATGATGAGCAAAAGGTTATCGGTATGTTTTCGCTCAAACTCGGACATCTTGACCCGGTTGAAGAAATAACGGGCGTTCAATCTCGTCTGAATAATTTGGGATTTGACTGCGGAAAAGCGGACGGCGTGATTGGTAGGCGAACAAAAGAGGCACTTCGCGCTTTCCAGGAAAAAAACGGTTTGCCCATAACCGGCGAGGCAGATTCGGCAACCCGTGAAAAATTGCGGCAAATACATGATTGGCAATAGGAGAGATTATGGGAGATGTTGCAAGGTCAGACGGTAAAACTGTTCAGGGCAATACCGCCGTTCTGCATAAGGTAAAAATATACTTTCAGATTTATCCGGGAATCGGCGGGACGATGAAACACAGGTGTATTCCGGGAGTGGAATACAAAGCCAAAGCCGGCAACACGGTTTTCGGAGGACTGACGGACGAAGACGGCAGCATTCAATTATTTATGGCGGCCGGCGAAACCGCCGAGTTGGAAGTTTTCGATACGGTTTATTCGATTACCCTCAAAACCGACAGTCTTCCGGATGCGACCAAAGGAGTAAAGGAACGATTAAGCATTCTCGGCTACTATACGGGAGCAATCAACGAAACTGTGGATGGAGAAACCGACCTCGCTGTTTTAAACTTTCAAGCCGATGTGAGTTTTAATGCCAATGGTTTTTCCAATGGCACAGTTGAGAGTGGGACGAAAGATAAACTGAAAATACAGATCGGAGAAAAGTAGATTATGTCATATAAATACGAAGTTCACGAAAAATTTGGGCAGCGAATTTCTTTAGTCAGTTTTCACCGCGCCGCGAAGGGTGCGCCAAAACTCGACCACCCGGATATTGACGACAGAGGATATTTCGGGACTACCGGACAGGGCATTTCCAGAGGACCGGTTGTCGGAGTTACCGAAAGCGACACGGTGTTTATCGAAATGAAGCGGGAAAGGATTAGTGAGAACGCGGATCTATTTGTCGCCAGCAGCGACCCGCAAGTGATGACCGTCACCAACATTGCCGGAACGGATAATCTTCCCTTTTCGCCAACCACGAGATTAAAAATAACTGGAGTCAAAGGAAGCGACGGTGTTGCCCCGAAAACGGCGGAAATACTAATCAAATACGGCGACAAAAAAGTCGTTATCGGCGCGATGAGCGTCTGGGTATTTACCAAACTTGAGGTGTCGCTGACGGCGCATAGCGTAACTATTCGAGATGCGGCGGGCAGCAGCTTGTCTCCTTCCATTGACATTAATGCAGCAATTGAAGTGGCAAAAGCCGTTTGGCAGCCCTGCGGAATATCGCTCACGTTTCTCGGTCAGCCTCAATTTACATCAAAAACATTTAGGAAACCTGGAGAAGTTTGGAAGCCGTATCTTCAAGAAAATTTAAAAGAAGAGGATTTAGAAGAGTTTAGAAAAAGTGAAGTAATTGATTTATTTAGCGGAAGACATCATTCACCAAAAAGTATAAATGTTTATTTTGTCAATATAATACGTACTCAAAAGGGATTGACAACGGCGGGTTTTACCTTAAACCCGACCGATGCTTTCAGGGCTTCCGGCAAACCAGTGAAGGAAGGCATTGAATTTCCTAATGATAAGGATTTTAAGCCTTCCGTGAGACCGGGCATTGTAATTGCTACGGAAGGAGATGACACGGACTCCATAGGGCATACCTTGGCGCACGAAATCGGACACTTTATCGGGCTGGATCATATTGACGGTAAAGAAGCAAAAGATGCCCGCGAAGATATTTGGTCGAAACGAATGCTAATGTTTCCCACAATAGATTTTAAAATCGGCATTAGTGCAGTTAGCGATGTCGGCTACGGAAACAAATTGACGGGTGCTTTAATTACCTTGAAAGACCTGATGGATGTTAATAATTTGAGAAATCATTCGACAGACGCAGAATGGCATCGGGCGCGGGCAACTATCAAGAGGGCGGTAGGTCTGTATGAATTTACGAGTCTGGACGAATTTACGAAGTAACGGCATAAATTAAGTAATCGGGCAAAATAAATTAATAAATTAACCACAGATAGACACAGATAAACACAAAATTAGAAATGATGACTAATCAAGACAGGTTTTATTCAAAGTAGGCGAGAATAAAAAGATTCGCGCTTTTTTATCCGAAACTATCAGCTCTCAGCTCTCAGTTATCAGCTATTCCGAAAAGTAACCGTTTATCTTCGGAATAGCTGATAACTGAGAGCTGAGAGCTGATAACCAATTCTTCGCCTTTGGCTACTTTGAATAAGCCCTCCTAATCAAGCTCTGTTTTATCAAAAAAATATCTGAGTTTATCTGAGTTTATCTGTGGTTAATAAATCTTATAAAATAATTTTGTCCGATTACTTAAAACAAATCATTTTTCAGATTCCATTTAACTGAAAACCGCGATGGTTTTAATCGGGCTATCGGTTATCTCCTGCTCCATTCTCTATCACACAACTTCCAACTACCTGAAAATTCCCGACCGTAAGTTAAATCAATCCGGCTGGAGAGCGGACATTATCGGCGCACGTCAACCCGGATTCCTACGACTGAAAAAAAACTTGAAATGTTTTTCCCGAATTGTCTTATCTATGTGAAAGGCAGCAAAAAGCTGCGAAACCAAATTGATGAATTAGGCGTATAGAAAAGCCGCCTACAAAAGGAGAAATTATGAGTGATTTTGAAAAGGCACCTGAAGTAACAAAAATTATAAACTATCTGTTCAGACTCAGATTATTTATTGAGCCTGACATTGACCGGATAACCGGCATTCTCAAAAAACCGGACGGTTTTGAGTTTGTCTGCAAAAACACGGCGGCATTAATAAGAAAGGTAACGCTTAATCGCAATTTCGGGGCGGATAATAAATCTGAAGTGTTCGGACATATGTCGAGCAGTTTATCGTGCGGGCTTAGTTTTCGCCAAAAGGATTCGTCCGACAGTATTCATTTTAACATTTCCAAAAGCGCGTGCGGCAAAGGCGATGCCAATTGTAGCGTTCATCTGGACACGGTTTCGATGGTGTCGGGAACGGATGCCAACGGAAACAACAATTATGCTGCCGGAAATATACTTCGGCATTTGGCGATTGACCAGTATCACTGGACTCATATCATCGTGCCGAGTGGTGAAGACGGGTTTGTCATCGGCTATCGCTTTTGACATAGACAAATAAAAGGAAGAAAAAAATTGTAAAAAAAATACTTTTTGCAAAATTGTATTCAGGCGGTCTTTACCGCCTTTTTTTGTCTTTTCGAGTGGGTTGATGCCAATCTTATTGCCTTCTTTTAGCAGTCATTTTCGATCCCTTATCAACTGCGAAAAAATAATTGCAAAAACTGTGAAATGTTTTTCCCGAATTGTCTTATCAATGTGAAAGGCGAAATGAAGCCGTTGAAAATAAATAAAAAAAGGAGAAAAACTATGAAAAAAATGAACAAAAAATTGTATCTCGGAGCGATGGCAGCAAGTTTGTCGGGCGTCTTATTGCTCGTCGTTCTGATCGTTGCGTTCATCGTCGGTTTAGTCACGCAAAAGGTGGATTTTATGTGGTTCAGTCCGTTGCTTTCGCTCACTATTTTCGGAGTTATTCAGTTTTTAGCGGTGAGCACCGCGACAACGCTGGTCGTTGTTTGGCAGATGTGGTCATCCATTCAGGACGGACGCGCCCGCACCACGCCCGGACAGGCAATCGGCTATCTCTTTATACCGTTCTACAATCTTTATTGGATCTTTCAGGTTTGGAGCGGTTTCCCAAAGGATTTCAATAACTATGTGAATCGTTATCAATTGCCGGTTTCACAATTGTCTCCGGGCGTTTATGAAGCGTATCCGTTTTTAATATTGATGTCAGTGATTCCTGTTCTTGGAATTATTTTTGCGGCGGTCGGCTTTGGTGTCTTTCTTGCGGTGATTGCCAAGACCTGTAATGCCGTTAATGAATTGACAGATTTTTTACAGCAAAGACAAAAAATCATTATTCCGATTCAGATGCAAAATCCCGTCATGGCGAGAGCTTAAGATGTTGAAAGATAAGGAGAAAAACTATGAAAAAAATATTTACAACTTTATGTTTGATTGGTCTGTTCGCGTTGATTTCAATTCCTTCGGTTGCCCAAAGAACAAGAAAATCAACACAACGGGTTAAAGTTTCCAAACCGTCAGTGGTTTTCAGCTATGGCACGACTGACGGACAAATTTACACAAACGACTTTTTAGGAATGAAATTTTCCATTCCTGAAGATTATGTTATTCAAGACCGCGAATTGGAGGAAATTTTAGTTAAAAGCGGAAAAAACGAAAGAAAAATAAAATTTTTGCTGGTGGCAAGGAATTCGAATTCGAATTTTGATTGTGCCGCCCTGAAACTAAGTCCATCAATCAGAAATATGACGGCGAAACAAATTCTTCAAGCCCACATTACCGCTTCGCGCAATTCGGCGACACCGCCGAATGTGAGTTTTTCGCCGAGGGTTGAGCAGGGAAAATTTGGCTCAAATGTGCTTGCATTTGTTGATACTGTGTCAAAAAGAAGTAAGCAAAGAATATATGTCATTGTGAAAAAAGGCTATTTAATCACTTTTATTCTGACCTATTTCGATGAAAGTGAATTGGAAACGATGAACTCAATTTTGGCAGAGGCGGATTTGAATTGGAAAAAATTCTAAGAACTAAAGAGAAAACAATGTCAATTTACCTTTATAAAAACAACCGGCAAACAGGACCTTTTGAAGAAAACAATATTCTGGAATGGCTCAAAAACGGACAGTTTGCCGCCGGAGATTTTGCTTGTCGGTATGGTGCAAACGAATGGAAACCGTTAAGAATTCTGTTTCCGCAAATAAATCAAGTTCCGATGCAAAGTTTCCCGTTGGCAAATGTTCAAAATATCAATCAACCGGTCGTTAATTGGGCAAAACAGAATCTGCAAAAACGCGTCGGTGTCCAACTCCGATACCAATCAACAGCGGCCAAAATTTTCGTCGGGTTGTTATGTGCGTTGCTTGCCCTTATCTTTTTCGCCATTTTCGCCGGGATCATCGGGAATGCAATTTCTGAGGCGGCAAACAACGGTTGGAGCGACCAGATGACGCGCCGATTTTCTTGTATCGGAGTTTTGTTAGTGATTTTCGCCGCAGTGCTTTCCGCAGTTGTTTTTTCGCTGCGGAGTCTGAGAGGAAAATTCGTCAAAACTTTCAATGCGGAAGTTGTCGAAACTCGCGGCGGTCAAAAATATGAATGGAAAAATCTCTGTTTTCTCAATTACAAACAAGTTCACGTTGCACGGCGAAATGCGGTGCAGTCCGCAATGTTTGCAGGTGTCCGGCGCGTCACTGTCGAATTGATTTTTGAAAGCGGTAAGGCGATTGTTCCGCCGCTTATCGGTAATCAGGCGGAAATTCTCGGCTTGCTCGAGACAATGCCCGTTCAGCGGCGCGATAATGGATTAATCAGACAGAATTGAGTTTTAGTATTTTCGGGCTTTGCACAATAATTTAGTGCTGAGCCATTTTGCGGCTATTTTCAATTTTTGTGCAGAGCCGAAAAAAAATGTTGTGAAAATTAGAAGATATTATCAGTAGATCCAAATTTCGGATTTTGGATTTTGGATGTCGGATTATTAAGCAATCCAAATTTGGATCTGCTGAGATTAGTTGATTTGAGATTTCGGAATTCTGAGTTGGGATTAAGACTCAAATCAACAACCAATCCGCAATCCGCAATCCCCAATCGAAAGCGGTTTCAATTGTTTTCAATGACCGCTTTTGACGGTCAAAAGTAACCCGTCTTTCCAAATTTGGATCTACTGATTATGTAAAATCATTTTTTGGTTTTGACACTTTTTGCAAAATCGTCAATATTGACAATATTAATGAGCAAATCGGCAGTCGTGATTTCGTCGTTAGTGATATTGAAAAAAGGAAGTTTTAGCTTAATTTTACGGAGATAAATATGAAAAGCAAGAAAAATCTTTTTCTGATCGGCGCGAGTTTATTGTTTGTTTTTGGTTGTACATTACTTGGAGGAGTTCAAAAACCGAAAGATGCCTTTCCCGAATCTTTTGGAAAATACAAAATGACTTCAATCGGCAATGGCGGAAAAATTTATTATCTGAACGATAAAAATAGAAAAGACCAGTATCGCTCTTGGGATTCGACATATTCCGACGGAAGCAACCAGTTTTTTTATCGGGTGGGTGTTCACGCCGAGGCTGATGCCGCCAAGAACGAACACGAATTGTTAGCCGATTGTGTCGGCAAAGAAGTTTGGAAAAAAACGCCGCTGAAAGACAAATCTGGCAAAGAAATCGGGGCGATCACGATTTGCCGCAGTATCGAATCGGGTAAAGAAAAAAACATTTTGGGCGGATTTCAATACTCGCTCGGTATCAGCAACGACAAACAAACCGTTGGCTTGAGAACTTTCTCAAAAAATGTGAACTCCGAAATGATCGAATTTTTCAAATCATTGCCACTAAATTCGCAGGTTGATTTAGCAGTTCTTGACGAATTGCTTGCTTCCAAGCCTGATAAATCAATCACCGCCGATGAATTACAAAAAATGTCGCCGTCTGTCAAAGTTGCCGCCAAACCGTATCTGAAAGGGAAAACCGTCGTCGTTGAATCTGCTTCGTTGAGTACCGGAAATTACATAACCGACGAATCGAAACGCGCCACATTACCCGATGAAATCGGTTCGATTGTTCAGATAAGTTGCGAAAAAAGTAAAAAGATTGGTGATTATATGGTCAAAGGCGAAATAGTTCCGGCATATTCTTCATTGTGCAAAGTTGCGGTGATTGACAACACGATTCCGGCAATCATCGCGCAAAAAAACTTTGCCAACAGGGAATTGCCTAAAACTACGACATTCACGACTTTGAACGGGCAATTAACAGCTCAAGAATATGTTGCGCCATATTCGATTGGTGAAATTAAAACATATATCCAGAATTTGCCGAAGAATTAAGAGTAGAAATTATTGGAAATAGCAGTTTGGATAAAACTCTTCCAATTCTGGTCGCTGAAAGCGACTTATTTAATAGCGGCGGGTCAAATGAGGCTCCGCGATTGATACCCGCCGTCAGCGACGCGTAAATATGTGCGACGCTGAAAGTGTCGCATATCTGACAGAATGGATGCGACGCTTTCAGCGTCGAGAGATCTTTTCTATCAAATACGGCGGGTGTCGCTCTCGGCTTGACCCGCCGCTATTAAATTTGTCACCTTCGGCGACCTTTTTGGAAATTTGTTTATTTCCAATAATGTTTAGTGAAGAAAACTTCTAAATTCTTTGAAAAAAGTCCTAAATTTCAGGGCTTTTTTCTAATTCCGCGAGCCGCTTTTCCAAATCCCGAACGGTTCGCGCCATCTCGCCCAAACGCCGGAAAGCCGCAATCGAACGCAGCCAATCGCGGTTATCAAAAGCCGGCACGCCCGAAATTATCTTGCCGGCTTCGACATCGTGCGAGGTGGCGGATTTGGCAGTGATGACAGCGTCATCACCGACGCGCAGATGTCCGGCAATTCCGACTTGACCGGCGAGAACGACGCGTTTGCCAATTACGGAGCTTCCCGCTAAGCCGGTTTGCGAACAAACAAGCGCGTCTTCTTCGATCGTGCAGGAATGTCCGATCTGGACGAGATTATCAATTTTCGCGCCGCTTTTGATGCGCGTTTCGCCGACCGAAGCGCAATCAATCGCCGTATTTGCGCCTATTTCGACATCATCTTCCAAACAGACGCGCCCGATCTGCGGAATTTTCAGCCAATGTTTTTGCTCGTCCTTGGCGTAACCGAAACCGTCTGAACCGATCGTCGTGTTGTTGTGAATGATACAATTCGCGCCGATCTCGCAATTTTCTCTGACAGAAACGCCCGAATGAATTATCGAGTTTGCGCCGATACGGACGCCATCGTAAATTGTCGCATTCGGGAAAATACGCACGTTTTCGGCGATTTCGCAGTTTGCGCCGATCACGGTATTTGCCATTATCTCTGCGCTTTCGGCAATCTTCGCAGTTTCGTGAATGACCGCTGATGGATGGATCGAAGGCACGACCGGCGGCACCGGATTAAATAGACGAAGCGCCCTTGTATATGCCAGATACGGATCTTTTGCCCGCAGGATCGCAATGTCACGTCGCTCGCAAATTTCTTTCTCGTTGAGAAAGATCGCGCTTGCTTTGGTCGTTTGAATTTGCGGCGTATATTTCGGATTTGCCAGAAATGTGATGTCGCCCGCATCGGCAAGATCAAGTCCGGCGGCACTTGTGATTTCTAAATCTTCATCACCTTGCTCAATGATTGCAAAGGTTTGCGCAGCTAGTTCGTGTAATTTCATAATAATAATAATAATGTTTAAATCTCTGCCAAAAATGTTTATACTTTAAGTTACCTAAAATTATTTAGTTCGTCCAAAAAAAATGACAACGCGGGGCATACAAAATTGCATCTTGCAAAAGTCCAACGTAAATAACAATCAACACATAATCAAGGAGTAAGTATGAGTGAAAAAATTCTAACGCAAACCAAAGAAATTTACACGGCCGGGGATTATTTAAAGTTTGAACGGATCGAAGCTGATGTTAAACAAGAATATTCAAACGGCAAGGTTTTAAGTTCGATGGGATCGAGCCGGCGGCACAATTTGATCGGAAGCAATACGACAATTGCGATTGGCAGCCGTCTGCGCGGACATAAATGCGAAGTTTATGTCAACGATATGCGCGTCAAACTGGCGCCGCATAATTATTGTTATCCGGATGTTATTATCGTCAACGGTGATCCGAAATTTGAGGGCACCGAACTCGACATTTTGCTCAATCCGACGGTGATCGTTGAAATAATGTCGCGGACAACGCTCTTTCACGATAAAACGGAAAAGCTCGACCGTTATCTGGCAATGGAAAGCGTCCGCGAAATCTTGTTGATCAAGGAAGAAGAAATGCGAACCGAGCATTATCACAAACAAACCGTGAATCAATGGGTGTACAAAATTTACAACAATCGTGAAGATGTCGTTTCGATTGATTCGATCAATTGCAAAATGTCTTTAAGCGAAATTTACGCGCAAATAAAATTCGAATAATTAACGAATAAATTCCCACTTTCCCTTTTTTTACAATAAATTTATCGGATCAATTTCGACATTTACTATCTGCAAATCTTGGCAAAAACTCAGGAATCAATTAACATTAAAAGCTATGAGCCAAGTTAATTTAGCCGAAACAAAAAGACTTTATACGGTTGAAGAATATCTCGCTTTTGAGCGCGCCGCTGATGAAAAACACGAATACATTGACGGCAGAATCGTGCCTTTACACGAACAGCGGGAAATTACGGCTATGGCAGGTGCCAGCCGTCGTCATAATTTGATTAGCGGAAACCTCTTCGGCGAGATTCGTAATCAGCTTAAAGGAAAAAGCTGTGAAATTTATGCTAACGATATGCGCGTTCGGATGAAAGCAAATCGTTACGGCTATCCTGATGTTGTGGTCGTTTGCGGTGAACCGGAATTTGCCGATGACGAGTTTGATGTGTTGCTAAATCCAATGATTGTCATCGAAGTTTTGTCGTCTTCGACACGCTTTCGTGATAAAACCGAGAAACTCGAAGATTTTCGAAAAATAGAAAGTCTAAAAGAATGTCTTTTGATCGAGCAAGATAAAATTTTTGTCGAACATTTCATCAAACAAACGCCGAATCAATGGCTTTTACGCATCTATGAAAATGAAGATGAAACGGTAATTCTCGATTCGATCGGCTGTGAAATTAAGGTCGCGGAAATCTATTTGCAAGTTAAGTTCAAAGAACCTTTACAATAAATTTATCGGATCAATTTCGACATTGACAATCCGCAAATCGCAAAACTTTTCCTGCGCGTCGTGAAGCGCAAAATCGAGCGTTTCGCGCAGTTTCGTACGGTTCTTTGCTTTGACTAAAATCTGCAGGCGAAATTCATTTTTTAATCTGGCGAGCGGCGCAGGCGCAACGCCTAAAATTCTACACATATTTTCTTTATTCGCTTTTTGCAGACAATCTTTCAAGATCTGCGCGTTATCAAAAGCGTAATTGTAATTCGTGTGTTTGATCATAATCGAAGCCAGCGCGACAAACGGCGGATAGGCGAGTTTGCGGCGAAACTCGATCTCCTCATTGTAAAACGCGTCGTAATTCTGTGTCTGCGCGTGGCGAAGCGCGTAATGTTCGGGATAATAAGTCTGGATCAAAACTTTTCCTTGCAAACTTCCGCGACCGGCGCGTCCGGCAACCTGTGTTAGAAGCTGAAATGTCCGTTCGGCGGAACGAAAATCGGGCAGCGCAAGTCCGGCATCAACCGAAATCACACCGACCAGCGTGACGTTATGAAAATCGTGACCTTTGGCGAGCATCTGCGTGCCGACGAGCATATCGATCTCGCCTTCGCTGAATTTTTCGAGGACGTTTTCCATCTCTTTGCGGCGCGAAGTCGTGTCGCGGTCAACTCTGGCAATCCGCAGGTGCGAGAATTTTCGTTTCAGCATATCTTCGATCTGTTCGGTGCCTTCGCCCATAAAATATAGAAAATGGCTTTTGCAGTTTGGGCAATTGTGCGGAACTTTTTCGCGGTGATTGCAGTAATGGCAGATCAGGCGCGATTCGCGGCGGTGAAACGTCAAAGTAATATCGCAATTTCGACAACGAATCGTCTCGCCGCAGCTTCGGCACAGGACAAACTGCGAAAATCCGCGCCGATTAAGCAAGATGATTGATTGTTCGCCTTTGGCGTGTGTTTCTTCGATGGCTTCGATCAGGTTGTTTGAAAAACTTACGTCCTTTCCGTTTGATTTAAAAACCTGACGCATATCAACGATCTCGGCTTTCGCGAGCGGACGATTGCCGATGCGGTTTGGCAATTCCAGATATTCATATTTGCCGATCTGCGAATTGTGAAAGGTTTCAAGCGCGGGCGTCGCGGAACCAAGAACGACGATCGCTTTTGCAAAATTGGCACGGACGACCGCGACATCGCGCCCGTTGTAAAAAGGCGATTCGTGTTGCCGATACGAACCGTCGTGTTCTTCGTCAACTATTAAAAGTCCGATATTCTGCAACGGCGCGAAAACCGCCGAACGCGTTCCGATGACGATGCGCGCCGCTCCGCGCCTGATTCGGCGCCATTCGTCAAAGCGTTCGCCGGTCGAAAGATTTGAATGCAGGATCGCGACTTCATCGCCGAAAACGGCGCGTAATCTTCGGGAAAAAACAGGTGTCAGCGCGATTTCGGGCACGAGCATCATCGAAGATCGGCCGTCGTCAAGCGCGTGTTTCATTGCGCGGATGTAAATTTCCGTCTTGCCGCTGCCCGTGACGCCGTGAAGCAGAAAGGCTTTGTATTTCGCGGTTTTCAAGGCGTTTTCGATTTCCAGCAAAACCGTTTCCTGCTCGCCGGTTAAGGTCAAATCCAAAATGTCTGGAATCTTCGCGTCCTTTAGCGGGTCGCGCAAAACTTCTTGCACAAAGATTTCCAAAATGCCGTGTTTTGCCAACGTATTGATCGAAGACGCGCCGACATCGGCGATTTCGATGATTTCCGTAAATAGCATTTCGCCGTCGAATTTCAAAAGCGTCCCGATGATTTTTTGTTGCGCTTCATTTAAGGGTTTATTATTTATTTGATGGTTTTCAGGTGCCAGCAATCGGACGGCTTTGCGTCTTTTAGGTTTGACCTGCGCGGTCAGAGTTCGGTGAAAGGTTGCGACCCAACCGCTTTTGACGAGTTCGCGAACAGCGCGTTGTGCGGCGGTTGTTCCGAAATGATTCGATAATTCGCGTGCCGGAATTTCTCCGCTTTCTGCCAAATATTTGAGAACCTGTGTTTTGATGGTTTTCGCGGTCGTTACTTTTAGAAGCTCGTCGCGTCCGTTGGAGGTGATCGAAACGATCTGCTCGACGCTTGAATTGATTCCGGCGGGCAGCGAGGCTTTCAAGACTTCGCCCCACGCGCAAGCGTAATAATCCGCTGTCCATTGTGTCAGTTTTAATATCTCTTCCGTGATCAGCGGTTCTTCGTCAATCAATTCGAGCGCGTCTTTGATCGCGTTTTCGTCAAATTCGATGTCATCGCTAAGGCGCGTGTGTAGCGCGACGGCATAACCTGTCAATTGTCTGTTTCCAAACGGAACAAGCAGACGCGCACCGGTTTTGATGTTTTCGCGTAAACCCACAGGCAAACGATAGGTAAAAGTCTGGCGCAGCGGCAAGGGAAGCGCGACCTCAACATAGAGGGATGAAGGATGAGGGATGAGGGATGAAAAAGAACTATTTTGGATGGTTTCTTTACTCATCTTTCACTATTAAATGGTTCTCTATTTTCGGCAAATTCATCCTTCATCTCTCATTCTTCATCTCTTTCTGATAAAATGATAACCTATTGGAACTTTTTAAGAAAACAATTGTCTAACAAAAGAGATCGGACGCGCACATTACAAAAGGGGGAAAAATAAGCAAGGTGAATAAAAGTTATCTGATCGCAATTTTGATCGCGGTTTTATTGGTTAGCGGTGGAGTTTTAGTGGTTTGGAAATTACAGCCTTCGATGAAGGAACAGCAGGAACAGGCACTTTCCGGCGCATTTCGTGCAGGTTCGCCCGAATTCGATGCCATCACAAAAAGAATTGTCGCCGAAAACGATGAAGATAAAACGTGGTTTTCGCCCGTCGGAACCGGTGGAATAGTGATGAATATCGCCGGAAAGCTTCGCAATAACAGCGATAAAACCGTGACGGGGCTTGAAATAAACGTCGCCGTTTTGGATCTTAACAATAAAGTCGTCAAAGACAGAACTTTAATCGTTGTGCCGATTCAACAAAAGAAATTAGAGCCAAAAGGAGAAATGAAGGTGGTTGTCGTAATTGAAGGCTTCAAACCCGACGACGACCGCGCCCGCATTCAATGGAAAGTGATGGCAATCAAAACTGAATAGTGCAAAGTGCATAGTGCATAGTGCATAGTAAAAATCAAACTATGCACTATGCACTATGCACTTTGCACTATTTCGTTTCCTTGACAAACAGTTCTTCGAGCGATTGTTTGACGGGTTGAACAGAGACAAGTTTGCCGCCTTTTTCGCGGGTCATTTGCAAGACCTTATCAATATCGGTTTCTTCTAAAACGTGAATATTTGCGCCGCTCGCTTTTGAATTGATGGTCGCGCCCGCGATTTTGTCCAAATCAGCCTGCAAACTTTCCGCCGAAACGCCTTTGACGTTGATCTCGAACGATTGTTGTTCGCCCGCATCGTTTAACAGATCGTCGAGCTTGCCGGTTGCGGCAAGGCGTCCGCCGCGCAGAATCGCGACGTTATCGCAAAGGGCTTCGATGTCCGACAAAATATGCGTTGACATAAAAACGGTCACGCCTTTTTCTCTTAATTCGGCGATCAGTTCGCGGATCTCGCGCCGTCCGATTGGGTCAAGTCCGGACATTGGTTCGTCGAGAAAAACGATTTCCGGCTCGTTGATCAAGGCCTGGGCGATGCCGACCCTTTGCAGCATTCCTTTTGAGAATTTGCGAAGCTGTCGGTTCCAGTCTTTTTCTTCGAGACCGACTTTGGTTAATAATTCTTCCGTCTTTCGTTTACGTTTTGCCGCGTCAAGCCCGAAAAGCTCGCCAAAATAATTCATCAGTTCCGAGGCTTTGAGATAATCGTAAAAATACGGGTTTTCGGGACAATAGCCGATTCGCGTACGCATTTTGACGTTTGAAATATCTTCGCCCAAGATTTTAGCGTTTCCTGTCGTCGGAAAGATCAGCGACATCAGAATCTTGATCGTCGTTGTTTTTCCCGCGCCGTTGCCACCTAAAAAGCCGAAGATCTGTCCGCCTTCGACGTTCAAGGTCAAACTGTCGAGCGCACGGATCTTTTTCTTGACCCAAAAGCCTTTTTCGTAATCTTTTGACAAATTTTCGATTTCGATGATGTTATTCATAATC
Source organism: Acidobacteriota bacterium (assembly GCA_031431735.1). Taxonomy (GTDB): domain Bacteria; phylum Acidobacteriota; class Blastocatellia; order Pyrinomonadales; family Pyrinomonadaceae; genus JAFDVJ01. Next base: position 16,667 of record JANPDZ010000157.1, read on the forward strand.
TAATTCGTATCTCAAAAAGTTTTTGGTCTTTGGTTTTTGGTCTTTGGTTTTTATTTAAATAAAACCCGATGGGAAAAAGCATCCGAAAAATTAGTGTTTTGGTGCGAAATTCAACTCCAATCTGTTATTTCATTCAAAAACCAAAAACCAAAAACCAAACCAATTAATCTATTTCAAAGGAAGTTTCGTCGTTTTTTCGTCGAGTCCGACACTGCAATTTTTAGGATCCAAAATATATGGCGCACCGCTCGGGTCAATCAGATTATTTGATTTGTCAATCCGAAAATCTTTGCCGTCCGGCAGCTTGACCGATTTGAGAAGCGGGAAAATCTCGCTCCAATTGTTTGCACAGCGATTATTTGTTTCTTTGAAAGTCTTTAAGACCTGACGAATTGCATCGCGCTCGTCTAAAGAATCAAGTTCCAACAGACGAAGGGCGGCATTTTCTTTAGTTTGTTGGTCGAGCCCTTCATTGAGCATTTGCTCATACAATGCGCGAGCTGTGGAACGGTCTTCACCTTTTGTTTTCATCAGCGCAGTCATCAATTGCATAAAGGGCGGCGCACCATTTATTTTCGCGCCGTTTGAATAAACTTCCGAAGCTTTTTCGTAATTTTTGAGCCGCCAGTAAATATAACCGAGTTGGTGGTAAAACATCCATTCATTCGGGTTATTGGCAATGCCTTTCTCGGCGATCTTGATCGCTTGGACCGGGTCAATCGCCGGCAAAACAACTGCGCCGTAGGAATAAACTGCCTTAAATTGCGGGTCTAAAGTCGTCGCCGTATCGAGTAATGGATAAAGCAGACGCGGATTGAGGGCTGTTAAGTCTTCGAGATTGAGTGATTGTTGGTCGCTTTTGCCGACTTTGTTGCCGATATATTGAAGCGATTGCATCCAATACCAATCGGCGATCAAGCCTTCAAAGCCAAGCGCATAGTCTTTGATTTTCGCGCCTTGTAATGCCAAATCTTCGTCTTCGTAATTTTCGGGCAAAGGTGGGCGAGATTTTTCCGTAAAATTACTCAGAACAAAAACCAAGCCAAAGCCAAAAATGATCAGGGCGATGGAAATTAGTAATTGTTTTGAGTTGGTTTTCATATTGATAGTTTTTACTTAAAGTTGCGGCGACTGAAAATCAACACTGTGATGATAAGCAAAATTCCAACATAAACGGCGGCGTAAGCAATCGCGCCGAAAATCATTGAAGACGGCGGAAAATTGCCGTGCGCCGCTTCGATTCGGAAGGTGTAAAAAGAAAGATTCGGCAAAATATAATAAATTACACCAAAGAAAAATTTAGCGAAAGACGAACCGAGATTTTTGGCTAAATCGTTGAGCGACGCGCTGAAATGTCCGATGACAAAGACGAAAAACGATAAAAGTGCCGACAAAGCCGGGGTCGAAAATGACGAAAAAAGTACAGCGACGGCCGTCAGGATCGTCAGTTCGAAAAACATCAGAAAAATCGCGCCCCAGATCGAAATTGCTAAACTTTTTCCGCCGACGTAAAGCAAAGCCAACGAAACTCCGGCCCCCATCACCAGCACATTAACAAGAAGCGTCAGGCATAAGCCGAGATATTTTCCCAAAATAAACTCGCCGCGTCCGATCGGTTTCGAGAAGATCGCAAAAACGGTGCGTTTTTCGATCTCTTTACTGACCAGACTGACCCCGACAAAGATCGCGATAAACGCGCCGAAGATAAGCATCGCGCCGAGTCCCAGATTGACGATCGTGCGTGCCTCTTGCCCGGCGGTCAGTTCGCCGAGGAAAACCGCACTCGCCGTTATCAGCAAGACAAATAGCACGAGATTATATAAAACACGGTCGCGCACAGCCTCTCGAAAAGTATTGCGGGCAATCGTGAAAATTGTTTTGACGGTTGATGGTTTTGAAACTAAATTCACAAAATTTTTATTGTATGTTTATTATTTTGATCAGAGAAAATCTACGCATTTATAGAATAATACAAAGTCAGGTTAAGTCAAATTCACAAGAATTGTTTAGAGGAAAATAGTTTTTTACAAAAAAGAAATGCCGAAATGCCGCCGAGAAAGAGCCACGTCAAAAGCGATAAAATAGAAGCCATTCTGACCCGTAAAGTTTCTTGAAAGTGAAGCTCAACGGTTGATTTTTCGTTCCCGACGGGAATTAGTATCGCGCCATTTTCATCTTTTTCAATTTCTACCGGATTGCCGTTGACGGTTGCTTGCCAGAGCGGATAATAAAAAGTCGCGATTCGGGCTGATGCTGCGTTTCCTTCGGAGACTTCAAAGGAGCGTTCTTCAGCTTGCCATGATGTAATGTTGACGGAACGCGATTCAATCAAAACTTTTTCTTTTGTTTTAAAAGCATCGGCTTTTGCCCAGACCGTCCACCAACAATCAAAACTGGGATTTTCCGGCAATTCGCTTAATCTTTCATCAAATCGGGCGCGGGGATTCGGGACAAACGAAGTTGGGTGAAAGATATTAATAAAATTATAAAATGCCACGGTTAATACAAAAAACAAACAACCGTAAGACCAAATCCGGTTTTTGAGAAAATTTCCTTTTAACAAATAATGAACCGAAGCGGCGGCGACGACCGCGCCGCACATTGATACTATCGGCATCCACCGCGTCGGAAATTGAACTTTTTGTAAAGGCGTTAAAATTTCCCAAATCGGGCGGCTCAAAGGCGTCACCATAAAAAACGCAAACAAGCCAAGCGGTAAAACAGATTGAAAAATATTTTTTACCGGGTCGTCGTCGGATTTGCAACTTTTTTGATAAAGAAAATAAACAACCGCCGAAGCTAAAAAGAGAACCGTGAGAATGGCCGCCAAATCTATTACCCAAGCCAAATTTCCGAAGTTTGCAGAATGATAGTAAAAAGGGAAAAAACCATCCTCAAAACCCAAACGCCCGCTACTGAATCGATCGGAAACGTGGTTTATCCAATTCATTTCAGATGCCATTCTGACCCAATAAAATGCGCTTGCCGAGAGCGCCGCCGCAAGTGCGAGCAGACATTTGACAAGCGGGCGGAGGAAATTGTTTTTCCGCAAAAGCGTCAGCGCATAGACGAATAAACAAATAGAACCAATGATCGCTAACGGCAGATGAGTTAATACTAATAGCGCATATGAGACTGCCAAACCTAATGTGTCTGAGTGTTTGCCGCGTTGAAAAATTCTCGTCAGAAAAGCAAAACAAAACGTCAGGACGGTTGCCGCCGCAAATTCCGAATAATTATTATACGAAACGTAAAGTTGGTTGAGATGAAACGGAATAACCGCATAAAAGCACGCCGCCAGAGCGGATTCTTTGTTTGAAAGCCAGCATTTCGCCCAAAAATAAACTCCCAAACAACCTGAAACCATCCAAAACACAAAGGTCAACCAGGTTGCGTCATACCAATTACCGACTAAAATTCTGGCGACAGCTAAAAAATAATACTCAAGCGGCGGATAAAATCTGATGCCGACATCGCCGTAACCAAAATTTTCTGTGCCTGCCCAACTTGGAAATCCATCTCCGGTCGTCAGTGATTCATAATAAATTTTGGCAAACTTAAAATGTTGTGCCAGATCAGGCGAATCAGGAATCCCAAAAAAAGCTATCGGCAGAATTACGACTCCGGCAATCAAACACGCCGCACCTAAATATAACCACTCATTTGATATTTTGATTCGATACATAATTCTAAATTGGGTTTGTGCAGTCACGATATTTGACGGCAACTGTCAGAACCCCGAGCGGTAGCGAGCGGCTAAATTTACCAAGTCTGACAGGCAAACCCGTCAATTCAACCTTGACTGAACACTAGTTTGTTATAGGAGGGTCAGATACAACCGCACCTGTTCCGGCTCGACCGCGCAGAACACCGGTTTCATCTATAAAAAACGATCTTGTTCCCGTTCCTGCCAGAAGTGAATAATCTGAAGCTTCGGCAGTAGTCGTGAAACTTGCCGGTGTAGCTCCGGGAACAAATGAATCATATATGAAATAATAACCATTCTTGGCAGTGGCGGGTGAAGTGGCATTAGCGAAAACACTGTCAATCAATCCGTTAGTATTCAATGCCGCTAAGGAAGGGGCAAATACTAAGCCGCCGCCGTTTGTGAGTTGATAAGTAACATTCGCACCTTGCAATGTGCGAAGAGCCGAAATGGCGGCACTTTCGTTAGCTGCACGGCGCGCAGCAATCAAGTTCGGGACAGCGATGGCGGAGATAATACCGATGATGGTAGTAACGATTAAAAGTTCGATAAGCGAGAAGCCTCTTTGACCTGTCATTTTGTTTTTTATAATGCTTCTATATTTTTTGTTTTAGTCTTTATTTTTTACCCTTCATCAGGTTACGGCAAACTTAATAACAAACATCGTGCCAAAGTTTAATAAGAGTCGTAAAATGTGCGAAAAGCCCATAAATACTTGTGTTTAAGGAAAATAAGAGGTTTTGCCGAGATGGTCTGAGATGGTTTTGGAAAGGTTCAAAACCTGTCAAATTATAGTTTTTGATAATTAGCGGATGACAAAAAATGTCAGTCATTTACCCAAACCGGGCATTTAGGCAGAGAGGTTTTTGATGGCGGGTTTATCAAATTAATTGTCAAAAAGAACAAGCAGAACAAGACTTCTCTCATTCTGCTTGTTTCAAAAACTAAGTTTTGTTTTTACAAGTTATTAGTTGTTAATCGGATTTGATGTAAGGCTTGCTCCGGTTCCGGCCAGACCGCGCAGAACACCGGATTCATCAACAAAAAACGAACGTGTTCCGGTTCCTGTCAGAGCGGAATAACTGGTCGCTTCAGCCGTGCAGGTGAAAGTTGACGGAGGACCGGCAGCCGTTGCATATACGAAAAAGTAACCACTCTTGGCATTGGCGGATGAAGCGGCACTCGAGAAAACAGTGTCAATTAAGCCGACCGCGCTTAATGCCGGCAAGTTACCGGCAAATGTCACACCGCCGCCGGTTGTTGATTGAAAAGTAACATTCGCACCGTGCAATGTGCGAAGCGCCGAAATGGCAGAACCTTCGTTAGCCGAACGACGAGCGGCAAGCA
>JANPDZ010000158.1:0-10129 GCA_031431735.1 Acidobacteriota bacterium
TGAAATAACACCACAGTCAAAGCTCACTACAAATGGTGTTTCGGAGACAGTCGAATTGATTTTTCCCTGTTGGGAAATTTCCGCCAAGCACCACTAGGCAATAACTATGCCGCTCAGTAATGGTTTTTTATAGGAGAAAAAATGAAGAATATTTTTTTTGCAACATTGACTATATTTGCATTGATTTTTTCGAGTAATTATTTATGTTTTGCTCAAATAAACCCAACCAATCCATCTCAAACAACAAAAATAAAGAAGACAAAGCTAGAAAAAATCAAAGAAAAAGTTGAAGAAATCGGTATTGGCGGTAAAATTACCGTTATTAGATTAGATAAAAAGAAGTTCTACGGTAAAGTTACAAATTTAGATGATGCCGGTTTTCAAATTTTGGAGGTAGATTTGAAAACAACACTTGATTTCAAATATTCCGAATTGAGTAAGATAAATACCGGTGATGGTGAAAAAAATCTTATTACGGGAAAAAGGGCAAACCCAAAAAAAGGTTGGCTTTACGGTCTTGCTATTTTCGGAACATTATTTGTGATTCTCGGAATTGCCTTGTCCGACAAAGATTTTTAACCATAATAATTAATTGCTCTGTAAAATTAGTTTTCTAATGTTTGGTTTTCTCACCCTTTAAAGTTCGACTTTGTGTTTTATTTGAAATTTGAAATTTGAAATTTGAAATTCAGTAGAAAACTTATTTTACAGACTAATTAATAGAGCAAATTTTAAAATTATCGGGTGTTTTTGTCTTCGTTCAGAGTCCACGATTTATCGTGTTCCCGCCAGCGAAGCGCGGCGGAAAATCAAACTAAAGTTTGGACTCTGAACGAAGACAGAAACCCGCTAAAGAGAATTAAAAATCTAGAAAATTAAAAAATTGCACTAATTAATGTCTGAAGTCTGACTTGTATTAAATGATATTCTGATAGCTTGGATATAAATTTGCGGCAAGACTTTTTTGGGGTTGCCGCATCAAAGGCATTCGGAAATTAAACTGTTTCCGGCAACATATTTTGTTTTTGAAGTCGTAAAATGATAACGAGTTTGTTGAAATCGACAATTTTGAGAGTGTTTTTATTATTGGTAATTATTTTGAATCTGTTTCCGACTCCGCCGTTGACAGCAGAAATAGTAATTTTGGGCGAAAAATTGGATCGGAATGACAAACTTCAAGCCGAAACTGACGCATTATTGCCTTTATTCGATCAAATGTCTCCGGTTCCGGTCTTTCTAAAAGATGAACCAATAATTGTATCAGGCACAAACACTGAACGCGGTGTCGCTTACACGGATTGTGCGGCACACGATAATCCGTCTATCTTTGTGAAGAAGACCTTTTATCAAACAGCTAACCAGATCCAACTTGTGAACATCCTGAAACATGAATTGACGCACGCATGGCTCTGTCGGCAAAAGCTTATGTCGGGGCACGATGAAAAATTTCGTCAGAAATTTACACAAGTCGGCGGAGTCGGAAACTAATCAAATCACTGTTTGTTGTAATAACGAATTGACTCACAGCAAATAATTCAGATAATTAAATTCAAAGATTTGCTTTTAACTAAAGAAAACAGATCAGTAAATTTAGCCGGAGGAAAAATATGAGCGACGAATACAGATTCAATGGTGCAGGAGGCACGCCGGGCGGTGTAATCGAGTTTTTTGTTGGACTCGGAATGGCAATTGCCGGAGCTTATCTGCTTTCCAATCAGGTCACTGTCACGAGCAGTTTTTGGTCGCTGTGGGGTTATAACACTTTCGGTTTATCTTTATTACCTCTGATTTTCGGCATCGGCATTTTGTTTTTTAACGGCAAATCAATTCTTGGTTGGGTTTTATTATTTGCCGGTATAATTTTTATCGGTTCGGGAATATTGATGAATTTGCATGTTTATTTTCAGCCGACGAGTCTATTCAATACGATAATCATGTTGGTTTTGCTGGCTGGCGGTGTAGGACTGGTTGCCAAAGGCATTGCCGCACATAAAGAATAAAAAATTTCAGCCTTTTTCGCAATTTTCTCTTGTTTGAACGGTCTTAAATACAAGGCACGAGCCTTGAAATTATTCTTTAGTCTCAGTAGATCCAAAATTCAGACAATTATCGAAAGAAACTGCTGCGCGTATTGGATAATGGATAATTGGTAATGGATAAATTCGGTTGTCCGTCAAGCATATTTATCAATTACCAATTATCCATTATTCCAAGGGTTTCAAACGGAATTACGAGAATCGTCAAGTGAATTTAGGCTGCGATTGGCAAAGGCTTTTTTACAAATTTGGATCTACTGAGTCTTCTCAAAGCGATAAAAAAGACTGACCTTCAATTGAAAGTCAGTCTTTTTTATTGTATTTTTTGCAAGTTCACGCTTTACAAACATTCAACGGATTATGAGAATAAACGGTATCGGCACAACTCTTCTTGGAATTTCAAAACCCGACGAAGAAGGAATTTCAACCGCAACCAATTGGTTCACATTTGTTTTTCTTCCGATCTTTCCGATTGGGCGAATGCGGGTCAAATTTCTTCCTCATACGGGCAGCGGATTTTCTTATCAGATTATTTCAAATGAAAAGTTGGTTTTGGCTGAGATGTTGAAAACTCTGCTTTATTGTTGGGTTTTGATTCCGCTTGTCGGATTTGCGCCGTTGATATTGGCATTTAAGGAAGTTTGGACGGCGTTTGGCTTGCCGCAATCAGTGCAAATCGCTTATATCATCGTTTGTGTGATTTGGGTTGGCATAGTTATCTGGAAAACTGCCGACCGCCACGAAGAGCGTTGCCGTCCACATAAAGTTTAATTTTTTATTTGCCCGCGAATAAACGTGAATCTGCGCGAAACAAAGAAAAAGATTTTAATTTCGCGTCTTTTCGCGTTTATTTGCGGGCGATTTTTCTTAAATGGGTTAATTTTTCAAAAATGTGAGCAAGACTGTCATGAACCAATCTTGCTCTTCTCAAGCGGAAAGATGAGTTGCCTTTCATGACTATCCGCCTGATTTCCGTTGTCTATATGAAACGAGAAAACTAATAATTCAGTCGGAATTCCAATTTTTAATAAGAAACCCTGAAAACTATATTCATATTTGAAATGATTCAGACCAACAAAAACATCGAAGAACGGTCAAAACCATCAAGGAAACTTCAATTATTTGGTTAAATACGAACAGTGTCGTTATAATAAACCACAAACACAGTTATAATTGATTCATCATACGGTTAGAAAAATGTTCAGAAAAATTCAACTCAAATTAACTGCCAAGGAATCGCCGCTGGTCGGCAACTTTTCAGTTTATCGGGCATTGCCGCGTCGGGATCTGCGGCGCGTTGGCGGATTTGTTTTTTTTGACCATTTTGACGCTGAAAACATCACGCCCGAGCAATTCGATATTCCTCCGCATCCGCACGTCGGCTTGCAAACCGTGACATATCTTTTTGAAGGCGAAGTTCTGCACACGGATTCGCTCGGATTTCAGGAAATCATCACTGACGGCGCGGTCAATTGGATGACCGCCGGGAAAGGTATTACACACGCCGAACAGGTAATGAAAAGACAGCCGCGAATGCACGGAATTCAAAGTTGGGTCGGACTTCCGCACGATAAACGCAAAATCGCGCCGTCGTTCGAGCATTTCGCGAAGGAAAATTTGCCGACCGTTGAATTTGAGAAAACAAAAATTCGTGTTCTCGCCGGAAATTTAGACGAAAATGTTTCGCCGATTCCGACTTTTCAGGAATTAACCTATCTCGACATTACGGCGGAAGCGAATTGTTCGCTTGAAATAAACGTCAATCCGTTGCACGAATTAGCTGTTTACGTCTGCGAAGGCGGCATTTCGATTGACGACGAAAGGGTCGAAAAATTTGATTTGGCAAAACTCTCCGACGGCGCGGAAAAGTTTTCTTTTTCAAGCGAAACAGGCGCAAGATTCGTTCTTTTCGGCGGCGAAAATTTGCCTGAACCGACGGTTATTTACTGGAATTTCATCACCGATTCGGTCAGCGAGGCTAAACAAGCAATGCTCGATTGGGAAACCGGCAAATTCGCGGAAGTGCCGAAATATCAAAAGGTAACTTCCTTGTCCGGTGAAAAGATTTGAAGTAAATGACATTGTTTTCTCAATTTTGTGTTGCGATAATTGGATTTTATCCATAATTTACAGTAAGTTTTTTGTATGAAGAAATACTTTCGTACTTTACTATTCCTTTTATGGATTTGTCTTGTTCCTGCAACTGCTCAAAAACCAATCAAAGACCTAAAACCGACCGTGATTTTAATCTCGCTCGATGGTTTTCGCTACGACTATATTGATAAATTCAATCCGCCGACTCTCAATAAACTGGCGAAAGAAGGCGTTCGCGCCAAATGGATGATTCCTTCGTTTCCGACCAAGACTTTTCCGAATCATTACGCGATCGCGACCGGACTTTATCCCGCGCATAACGGAATAGTCGAAAATAACGTCTTTGATTTCGGGACGGTTTTCACGATGTCGAAACGTGAAGAAGTGCAGAATCCGCGTTGGTGGTTTGGCGAGCCGATTTGGGTGACGGCGGAAAAACAAGGTCAGATTGCGGCATCTTATTTTTGGGTCGGAACAGAAACAAAGATCGAAGGAATTCAACCGACATTTTGGCGCACTTGGAACGGTAACGTTCCGGCGCAAATGCGTGTTGACAAAGTTTTAGGCTGGCTCGACCTTCCCGCCGAGAAACGTCCGACGATGATCACGCTTTATTTCAGCGACACGGACGATGCCGGACACGCTTTTTCGCCCGATGCGGAAGAAACAAAATATGCCGCGCTGAATGCCGATAGTTACATTGAAAGATTGATGAATGGTCTGAAAGCGCGAAAGATTGATAAAAAAGTAAATGTCATCATCGTTTCCGATCACGGAATGGCTCCGGTTGATCTCCGCCAAACAACTTTTCTCGATGATTATTTTGATTTTGACGCACTAACCGAAAGAATTTTATGGACAAACGAAATTGTCCAGATTTTTCCGAAAGTCGGCAAAGTAGATGAAATTTATTCAAAAATCAACAATTTAGCGCACGCAACTTGCTGGAAAAAAGCCGAAATTCCGGCAAGGCTTAATTATCAGGATAGCCCGCGGATTGCGCCGATCGTTTGTTCAAGCGAAGAAGGCTGGATGACGACGAGCCATAAGCGTTATGATGATTTTATAAAAGATGTCGAAGACATTACAAAACCTCGCGGTGCCCACGGTTACGATAATCGCTATCAATCAATGCAAGCGACATTTATCGCACACGGAGCGGCTTTTAAGAAAGGTTTTGTCGCCGAACCATTTGAAAATATTCAGGTGTACAATCTGATGTGCAATATTTTAGGACTAAAACCTGCCAAAAATGATGGCAATTTAGATACTGTTCGTGGTATTTTGAAATAATAAAACTTGGAGATGCTCGATGAAATTGTTTTTGATATTAATTTTTCTTTCAATGCTGTCACTAAATTGCGGTAGCTTTTCAACCAAAGCTCAAATCAGAGCAAACGCCAACGGCACAGTAATTAACAGCAATTCAAACAATAAACCTGTTATTAAATTGCCGCCCCTTGATATTACGAAGGTTGATTTCAAAAATTTCATATATCCTGAATTGCTAACTGGAACTACGAATAAAACTTTCACATTAAAAAACGGTCAGTATAGAAGCGGAAAACCCTTGACTCAGCGTGTTTATACTTTGCTAAAAACATATTATTTCGACATTACGGACGATGGAAAGGACGAAGCCGTAACGTATATTTTAGGCGAAGGATGCGGCGAAGGCTGTGATTCGCACAGTTTGTTTTATGTTCACACGGTCGAAAACAACCAGCTAAAATTGATCTGGAAAATCGCGACCGGTGCCGAAGCACTTGGCGGACTGAAATCAGTCGCATTCAAAAACAAACAAATAATTTTAGAATCATTCGGCAACTGCACTCTTCAAAACTCGTTGATAACAGCCAGTTTTGATCCTAAAAATCCAAAAAAAATCTTGCTGACGGATTATACCCAGTTTACTTTTTCGCTGAACAAAAACTATTTTTCGCAATCCACTAAAAACATTCTGCCTTTAGAAGATAAAAACATCGCCGGATACCGCGTTCAAATCAGTTTTGGCGAGCAAGAATAACTACTCGGCATAGATTGTCAAAACAGCAATTTCAGGCGGCATCATAAATCGAATCGGCAAAATACTGGTGCCGATTCCCGTAGTGACGAAAATATCCATATTATTTTCGCGTTTATGCCCGTAAGAGTATTTCTGACCGTGGCTTGAAGGAACGATCGGAGTTCCTAAAACTGGCAGCCAAACCTGTCCGCCGTGCGTGTGTCCGGCAATCATCAATTTAAAATCTTTGCCGAGCGTTTGATGGTAACTCAAGACCTCTAAAATATCCGGACTATGTTCCAAAACAATAAGGTCGCCGACCTGTTCGTTTTTGGCGACAACGTTTCGGATTTCAGTATCAAAAGTGTACCAGGAATTGAGTTTCAAATGGTCTTTCAAACCCAAAAGCCGAAATTTTTGCCCGTCTTTTTCGATGATTTTTATTTCGTTTTCGAGAACAGTTATTCCAACTCGTTCTAATTCAGTTTTGATTTTTGAATCGCCATACCAACCATCGTGATTTCCCAACACTGCATAAACACCATATCTTGCCTGTAAGCCTTTTAAGTTGTCGCCAATTGTTGCAATCGGCATTTTGAGTTGTGAACGGTCAAAATACTGCTGTGAAACATAGTCTCCCAAAAGCACGATAATGTCTGCATTTTGTTCGTTGACCTTTTGCACGACATAACGGATTTTTTCTTCGGTGACACCACGCGAACCGCCGTGAATGTCGCTAATTGCTACAATTTTCAAACCATTTAGTTTCGGATTCCAATCTTTGATCCTTATTTCTTGTTGATTGACGACAAGCCGAAATGGTTCGATAAAATAAGCATATCCAAGGCAAACCAACCCAATCGTTGTGAGTATCGCGAAACAGTACAGGAATTTTTTGAGATGTTTTTTCATTTCATAATAGTTTTGAGTCCCGCCTTCAGGCGGCAAGTTTTCGATAATGTGCAATTGCCGCCTGAAGGCGGGACTCAAAACTTAGTCTTTCGGGAAATATTCGCGCCAGCGTTTGTCAACAAGTTTTGCAATATCCTCGCGAACCTCGACCGTCTTTGGATACCAGGTTTTCATCCGCGCATCAATGACCATTGGTGCGTTGTAAGCAATATGATTATGCACAACTTTGGCTTCCTTTGCGTAAATATCGGTTGAAGGATTAAAACGCGTCCACGTCGCCCACAAGAATTTGTCGGATGAATCGGCAAATTCAATCGAATCGTGTAAAACAACGAATTGAAAATCGTTAAAATTATTGATTTTCGAGATTCTTTCGGCGAGAGTTTTGTCATTTTCATAACTTGTGCCTTCCAAAACCAAACAACCGCCGCAAAAGACTTTGGCTGATTTGATACCGACAGGCAGTTCACCTCTAAATTCCCGCGCCAATTCCCTTTTTGCCTCGCCGACCCCGACGAGCATCGCTTTTGAACCGTGATTGATCTTTCCGGAAGCATAATCGAGTGTGTCAAAAGATGTGCGGTCAAAGATAAAAAAATCGCTTTCCCATTCGACACGGGCAAGAATATACTCAAACAATGATTTGAAATCGCGCAAATCTTGCGGTTTATCAGTCAACAGCAAAAATTTCGTTAAAGAAAGCTGACCTTCACCCAAAATCCGAAAACCTGCGGAAAGTGCCTCGCGGGCATATCTTTCTTTGACAACTGCCGCCGCCAGCGAATGAAAACCCGTTTCGCCGTAACTCCATAAATCTTTGACGGCGGGCATCACCAACGGGAAAAGCGGCGACAACAATTCCTGCAGATAATCGCCGATAAAATAATCTTCCTGCCGCGGTTTGCCGACGACGGTTGCCGGATAGATCGCGTCCTTACGATGAAAAACGGCTTCGGCTTCAAAAACCGGATAATCGTGTGTCAAAGAATAATAACCGTAATGATCGCCGAAAGGTCCTTCGGGACGGCGGACATTTGGCGCAACGCGTCCGCAGATCGCAAATTCGGCCTCGGAAATTAATCGGTGATGATCTTTGATTGGGTTCTCGACTGTTTCGATTTTAGCGTCAGCCAACACGGATGCCAAAACCAATTCGGGAACGTCTTCAGGCAAAGGCGCGATCGCCGCCAGAATCATCGCGGGCGAACCACCAAGAAATATCGATACGGGCAAATCTTCGCCACGTTGTTCGGCTTCGTGATAATGAAAACCGCCGCCCTTGCCGATTTGCCAGTGAATTCCGGTCGTTGTTTTGTCGTATCGCTGAATCCGATACATTCCCAAATTATGTTTTCCGCTTGCTGGGCTTTCCGTATAAACCAACGGCAGAGTAATAAACGAGCCGCCGTCTTCGTGCCAAAGTTGCAAAAGCGGCAATTCTTCAAGATTTGCCGGATTATCGCAAACTTCTAATACCGGCGCACGGCGAACTTTGCGCGTTCCGAGTTTCAAAGCCGAAAATGCCAGATCGCGATATTTCCAAAGTTCTTTCGGTTTCGGCGGCAGTAAAACCTCGACCGCTTCGACAACTCTTTTGACCAAATCCTGCGGCTTCTTGCCAAAGGCGAGATCAATTCGCTTCGCCGTTCCGAAAAGATTTGTGACGACTGAAAACTTCGAGCCTTTGACTCGTTTGAAAAGTAAAGCCTTTCCTTGTTCGTCAATCACTCGGCGATGAATCTCGGCAATTTCCAAATAAGGATCAACTTTCGCTTCGATTTCGACCAGATCGTTTTCTTTTTTTAATAACCCTATAAATGAGCGTAGATTTTTGTGCATAACAAAATATGTTGAATTCTATTCAAACAAAGCCTTTAACAAGTTACAAGTCGTTAAAGATAAGTTTGCTTACCAAAACATAAAAGGCGGAAAACTATTGTTTCCCGCCGATTTATTTGTTTCGATGCCCAAAACTTATTTTCGCAAATTATCTTTGCTCAAATCGAGTTCGTCTGCCTTGATAACATCAATCTTCATATTCGGAAAACGTTTTGCCAGATCATCTTTGAAAACCGAATAATCACCAACGATTATCATATCGCCGCCTTTCAGATTTTTCACGGCAAAGTCTTTTATTTGCGCGTCGGTGACGGCATTGACACTCGGAATAAACGAATTCAATTCGCTCGCCTTTAAATCGAAACTGTAAAACTCGGCAACCCGTTCAGCCAACCCGCCGGTCGTTTCCAGATCGCGTCCGAAATCGCCCGTCAAAACCAATTTGCGGGGCGCAAGTTCGTTAGCCGGAACCGAACTGTCGGTCAATCTTTGAATTTCCGCCAGAACCAATTCTGCCACTTCCGCCGCCGATTCATTTTTCGTCTGTGTCCGTGTGCCGAAATTTGTTTGTTCCCAACGCCAGTTAAAAACACTTCCCGCGCCGTAGCTCAGACCTCGCTTGATTCGAATTTCCTGATTCAAACGCGATGAATAACCGCCACCTAGCACAGAATTCAATACGCTTGCAGGAAAAAAGATGTCGCTGGAAATTGTATTATCTTTTGCGTCATAATCTGTTCGACCTTCAGGAATGATCATCGAATAATTTACAGATGCCTGTCCTGAATCCGGCAAATCAACTACTAAAAATCGGCGCGCAATTGGTATCTCTACTTTAGTTTTAACTTTTTCATCTTGAAGTGTCGGGTTTCCAACTCTTGAAATTGTAATTGACGGAGGCAGTAAGGGAGTCTCCATCGTGACAATTTTCTCGACGCGATTTCGCCAAGCACCGAAAAATCTTTTTGCCAACGCGTTTGCGCGAACGCTCGTAATATCGCCCGTAAAAATAATCACGACATTGTCGGGAACGTAATTTTCTTTTTTAAATTTTATTATGTCAGCTCGCGTAATTTTCCCGAGACTGTCAGGCGTTCCGCCCGCCGGATGTTCGTCAAAACTGTATTTGCTGGCGACATAATTGGCTAAAAATCCGGGTTGTTTGAGGTTGTAAGCCAAGCCATCGAGCGTCTGCGATTTAAGCAAATCAAGTTCCTTCGGCTCGAATTTCGGATTCAGCGCA
>JANPDZ010000159.1:0-8843 GCA_031431735.1 Acidobacteriota bacterium
GACATAAAGCTGACCTTCCGCGCCGATATTAAAAAGTCCGCAGCGAAACGCAACTGCGACCGCCAAACCCGTAAAAATCAAGGGTGTCGCGTAAAAAAGCGTCCAGCCGATGTCTTTTAAGGAACCAAACGAATTTGCCAGCAAGATCCGATAAGTTTCAAACGGATTGTCGTTGATCAGCAAAATGATAATGCCGCCGACAATAAACGCTGCAATGACTGCAATCAAGGGCGAAAAAATTTCACGAAGAATTTTCATCTGTTTTTTATAAAAGTTTAATAAATCCTGCTTGTTTAAAATGCCTATCAGTCGTCAATGCTTCTGTGATGTCTTGTCTTTGCATCACAATAAAACTGATGCAGTCAACGATTCCCCAATCTTTAGTCCGGACGCTCGGCGTAAAGTTTCCAACCTGCTTCATAAAGTTCGTCATCAATTTCAAGCACTTGAACGCGATGAGACTCCGCTAATTTGTTTTTCAAACCAACTGCTGCCGCCCGTGAGCGAATGCTCGAACAACTATTGCCAACTTCGAGCATAACGCCTTGATGCGTAACAAAATTACAACCTTCGGCATATTTCGACTGATAGATTTGCGTTGCTTCCTGATGACGAGAATCTGAAGTAACTATCAAAGCCAGCCAACCCGAAGTATCAACAAAAACTAATTTCATTCTTCACTCTGTTTCGGCAAACCGTAAAGATAATGGTCAACATTTGTTGCCAAGTCCGAGATTCCCGTATCAACGGCAATGGCGGAAAAATCTTCGGCACTGTCTTTTTGTGAAATGATTTTAATTTCAACCGTAATCTTTACACGCTCGCCTTCGGTCAGTTCGATTTTTTCAATCGGACGAAACACGCCTTTTTCGTAAATAGCTTCAACCGTATTCATTTTTTCACCTAATTTTCCTCAATTGTGCAAGCTAAATATAACCGACAAAAGCGTAAAGTGTCATCTAAAAAAGCAAAAAAGTTAATTTTTCCTGAACTAAATAAAATTTACCAAGATAGTTGACAATAAGACACTCAGATTTTATTATTACTTTAGACTTATAAGTGGAATAAATAAAGCTATGAGATTTGACAGATTTACAATTCGCGGACAAGAAGCGGTGCAGGAAGCAATCGGTGTTGCCGAAAAGAATCAGAATCAACAGGTCGAACCCGAACATCTGCTCGCTTCGATGATTGAGCAGAAAGAAGGAACGTTGCGCCCGATCTTAGGCAAGATCGGCGCGAGTGCAAATACGATTTTGACCGATGTGCAGGCGGCGATCGCGCGTTTTCCGCAGGTTTCGGGCGGTCAGCAGTATTTTTCACCGCGCATCAACACGATTTTTCAAGAAGCACAGAAAGAGGCCGAAAAACTCCAGGACGAATATATGTCAACCGAGCATCTGCTGCTCGCGATCTCGGACGAAAAAGCCGGCGATGCCGGACGTATTTTGCGTTCAAACGGCGTCACCAAAGAAATTGCCGAAAAGGTCATCACCGAAATGCGCGGCGGTTCGCGGATCACTGACCAGAATGCCGAAGAGAATTTTCAGGCTCTCGAAAAATACGCGATCGATCTGACCGAACGCGCCCGCAAAGGAAAACTCGATCCGGTCATCGGACGCGACGACGAGATTCGCCGGACGATTCAGGTTCTTTCGCGGCGAACGAAAAATAATCCGGTTTTGATCGGTGAACCGGGTGTCGGTAAAACGGCAATCGTTGAAGGCTTGGCACAGCGAATCGTTTCGGGCGATGTGCCGGAAACTCTTAAAAACAAAAAACTTGTCGGGCTTGATTTGGGTTCGATGCTCGCCGGGGCAAAATATCGCGGCGAATTTGAAGACCGTTTGAAATCGGTTTTGAAGGAAATCGAAAAATCGGACGGACAGATAATTCTCTTTATTGACGAACTTCACACACTCGTCGGCGCGGGCGCGGGCGAAGGCGCGATTGATGCTTCGAATATGCTCAAACCGGCACTGGCAAGGGGAATGCTGCGCTGTGTCGGCGCAACTACGCTTAACGAATTTCAAAAATACATCGAGAAAGACAAGGCACTGGAGCGACGTTTTCAGCAGGTTTACGTCGGCGAACCGAATGTCGAAGATACGATCGCTATCTTGCGCGGATTAAAGGAAAAATACGAAGTTCACCATGGCGTGCGCATCACGGATGCCGCGATCGTCGCCGCTGCAACGCTTTCAAATCGTTATATTACGGACCGGTTTTTGCCCGACAAGGCAATTGATCTGATTGACGAAGCCGCCTCGAAATTGCGGATCGAAATTGACAGCTTGCCGGTTGAAATTGATGTTTTGGAGCGCGAAATTCTTCAGCTCGAAATCGAACGTCAGGCACTTCAGCGCGAAACCGACGAAAAAGCCAAAGCACGGCTCGAAGACATCGAAAAACGAATCGCTGACTTAAAGGAAAAGTCGGGCGGAATGAAGGCGAAATGGCAATCGGAAAAAGAAGAGATCGAGAAAATGCGAACCGCGAAAGTGGAACTTGAAAAATTGCGTATGCTTCTCGAACAAGCTCAGAACGCAGGCGATTTTCAAAAAGCGGCCGAGTTGCAATACGGCAAAATTCCCGAACTCGAAAAAGTACTATCGGAAGAACAGGATCGTTTGGCGGAACTCCAACGCGACGGCGTTTATTTGAAAGAAGAAGTTGACGAAGAAGATGTCGCCGAAGTTGTTGCGAAATGGACGGGCGTTCCCGTTTCCAAAATGCTTGAAGGCGAGATGCAAAAACTCGTTTCGATGGAAGTAAATCTCCGAAAACGAATTATCGGACAGGACGAAGCATTAGAAGCCGTCGCCAATGCGGTGCGCCGCGCCCGCGCCGGACTTCAAGACCCGAATCGTCCGATCGGTTCGTTTATTTTTCTTGGTCCGACGGGCGTCGGTAAAACCGAAACTGCTAAGGCTTTGGCGGAATTTATGTTCGACGACGAACGCGCAATGGTGCGGCTCGATATGTCGGAATATATGGAAAAACACGCGGTTGCGCGAATGATCGGGGCGCCGCCCGGATATGTCGGCTACGACGAAGGCGGACAGCTTACCGAAGCCGTCCGCCGCCGTCCGTATTCGGTTGTGCTGTTTGACGAAATTGAAAAAGCGCATCCGGACGTTTTTAATGTGCTTTTGCAGATTTTGGATGACGGACGTCTGACCGATTCGAAAGGCAGAACAGTTGATTTCAAAAACACGGTTTTGATCATGACTTCAAACCTCGGTTCGCGTGAGATTCAGGCTTCGGCATTGGTTGATACGCCGATCAAAGAGATGATCACGGACGTTCTGCGAAACCACTTCAAACCCGAATTTCTAAATCGGATTGACGACATCGTGATTTTCAGACAATTATCGCGCAGCGAAATTGAACAAATCATTGATGTTCAACTCGAAAAATTGCGTAAAAATCTGGCGGAGCGCGGAATTTCGATTTTCCTCGAAGACTCGGCGAAAGAACTTTTATCGGAAGAAGGCTACGATCCGATGTTTGGTGCGAGACCTTTGAAACGGGCGATTCAGACGATGATTCAGAATCCGCTGGCGATAAAACTTCTCAACGGCGAGATCCGAAGCGGCTCGACAATTCGCGTGACGGCAGAAAACGATGCGCTGAAATTCACGCCCGAAACGGCAACGGCTTCGGCGTAAGAGATTTGAAACGCAGAGGGCGCGGCGAGCGCAGAGGTTTTAAGAAGTTCATTTTCTCTGCGTCCTCTCGTGTCCTCTGCGTTTCAAATTTCTTAACAAATTTCCTTTGTGATAGATGGTTTGATAGACTGAAAGATGCAAATTATTTATCAAAATTTATGAGTTGGTTTAATAAAAAAAAGATGAACGAGAAAGACTTTGAAACGGAAGAATTTTTAGACGATATTTTGGAAGAAAACGAAGAAGAAAATGTTGCTTGGGGCGAGGAAACGCCGAAGCAACAGGTAAAATCAATGCGCGAGACCGAGCTTGAAAACAAACTCAAAACCGAAACAACGCGGCGCGAAGCGGCTGAATCAAAGCTCGTCGGTGTGCAGGCGAAATTTGAAGAGATCAAAACGCAGATGGAACGCGAAACACAGGAAATGCGTTCCCGGATGCAAAAAACTCTCGAAGGCCGCGCCAAACAAGGTCAATTCAGTTTTTTAACGACACTACTTCCGGTTTTGGATAATCTGAATTTAGCGATTGACCACGCGGAAAAAGATTCGTCGCTTGAACATCTGCTCGGCGGCGTCAAAGGCACAGCAAGAAGTTTTGAACAAGCCTTGCTGAGCGTCGGTGTCGAAGCCGTGCCGTCAATCGGCGCGGATTTTAACCCCGAAATTCACGAAGCGATCGATATGATCGAAACCGACGCGGAATCGGATGGACGCATTACGGCGGAATATTCACGCGGTTACAAATTCGGCGACCGGCTGCTGCGTCCGGCGCGTGTCCAGGTCGGCAAAAGTTTGGCGCAAACCGCCGTTGAATAATTATGAGTGCAGAAATTCCGATCGCCTGTTATCTGACCGATAAAGAATTGCAGGCGCGGCGCAAGAATTATCTGGATAAAGCCGCCGAATTTTTGGTTGATTCGACAAAATTGCCGGATGGGTTTATTTTTCGCTTTCCGCTTGCGGAATCAATGCTGCAGAATTTAGCCGAAATCATTGATCTGGAGCGAAAATGCTGTCCGTTTTTGAATTTTAAATTAAGCTTGGAAGCGGGGAAAGATTTTATTTTGCTTGAACTGACCGGCGCGCAAAGCTCGAGAGAAATTATTCGGGAACTTTTCAAGTGGAATTAGTTTTATGGGACTTGCAAAGTTAAAATCAGCGAAATTTTACACGCCCGAAGATTATTTGGAGTTTGAGCGCGAAAGCGATTCGCGCCACGAATTTCTTGACGGCGAAATTTACGCTATGGCAGGCGAAAGTCTTTCGCACAGCCGCGTTTGTATGAATTTGGCGCGTGAAATCGGCAATAAACTGAAAGGAAAATCGTGTGAAGCGTTGTCGCCGAATATGAAAGTTCGGACGACAACGGCGAGTCTTTTTTCTTATCCTGATTTGACGATTGTTTGCGGCGAACCGCAATTTCACGATAGAAAAAAAGATGTTTTGACAAATCCGAAAGTGATTTTTGAAGTTCTTTCGCCTTCGACTGCCGATTACGACCGCACGACAAAGTTTCAGCGATACCGAATGGGCAACGAAACTTTGACCGACTATATTTTGGTTTCGCAGGATTATTGCTTTGTCGAGCATTTCAGCAAACAGGCGGACGGCAATTGGATTTATCAAAGTTTGAGTGAGCTTTCAGATTTTTTGCGGATTATGACGATTGATTGCGAATTGAGTTTAGAGGAAATTTACGACCGCGTAGAGCTGAAACCGCCACCGGACGAATCTTTCGAGGAAGTATAAATGAATGTTTTGCTAAAATTAAGCTTAGCTTTTTTATTGGTTTTAATTTCATTAAGTTGCCAAAAGGCGACCGAGACAAAAACTGAAAACCAGCCAAATTCAAACAATTCGACTCCGCCTTCAAAATCTGAAACGGTCGCGGAAAAAAACGCGCAGACTTTGACCATTGATGTGCCGAAACTTGCCAATAAATCAATTGCCGAACTCGACAAAGCGTTCGGTAAGCCTGATGAATCAAAATCGGTGGAGAATGGCGGCGAATACCGGCTTTACAAAATTGCAAGTCAACCGAAAGGTTTAGCGGTTCGTTTTTTTGGCGGGAAAGCAAAGAGTTTTAACCTGATTTTGGATAAACCGATCCCAACATCAAAAGAAGCTTTGAAACAATCCTTTGGCATTGATGTCGGCAATTCCGCAATCATTAAAGACCCGAAAGAAACTCTGTCGGAGAAATATCAAGGCACTTTTGGCGGCGTGAAATTTACAAAAGTTTCCGCCAAACGCCAAGATAATGGCAATGGTTTTATTTTTGTGCTGGCGGAGGTCGCGGAATAAATCATTTAATCGAAAGAATTTACCGATTATAACTGAATATAATCAGTATTCTTTCCAAAATATCTTTCCGCCGGTTGCGGCAAAGTGCTATGATATTCGGGGCAGACTAGGTTTGCTTTTGGGCATCAAAGGTTTAGTTTTATTTAAGAGAAATTTTTGGCTGATATAGACGCATACAAAGACAATTTCAGCGAGAGCGGACGGCGTGTTTTAGAGATTGCACTGGATGAATCAAAAAAACGCGATCAAAACTATATTTCGATCGAGCATATCCTGCACGCTCTTTCGGACGAAGAAGCCGATCTTTTTAATTCGACAATGCGCGATTTGGCGGTTGACCCGCGCTCGGTCAAATTGCTGATCGAAAAACGAATGGAATCGGGAAGACAACATACCGGTAAAGGCTTTCGCATTGCGCCCGAAACAACCGAACTCTTCAAACGCTCGATGGATCGGGCGCGTTCGCAAGGTCGCCGCGTAATTGATGCCAGCGATATTTTTTATGTTCTTTCAAACGATGAGAGAAGCATTTTAAATGACGTTCTGCAAAATTTGGGAGTGCCGTCCGATGAAGTCGCGCAAACGGCGCGAACGCGGATTCACAAACGCGAAAAAGAAGAAGAACGCGTTCGCCAAAAATACGAATTGCCCTCGTATCTGCGGCATTTCGGCGTTTCGATGAACAAGCTCGCACGGCAGGACAAAATTCCGCCGACGATCGGACGCGAAAAAGAGATTCGTCAGATGATCGAAATCTTGTGTCACCGCGAACGCTCAAATTCGCCGATGCTCGTCGGCGAACCCGGCGTTGGGAAAACGGCGGTCGTCGAAGGTTTAGCACGTCTGATCGAGCTCGAACCCGAAAAAGTTCCGGCACGGCTTCGCGACGCGCATATCGTTCAGCTCCAAATGGGCGGACTTGTCGCCGGCACGATGCTGCGCGGAATGTTTGAAGAACGTATCAAAGGAATCATTGACGAAGTTAAAGAGAAAGAAAATCTGATTCTTTTCATTGACGAAGCACACACGATCATCGGCGCGGGCGCAGCGATGGGAACATCTTCGGACGCGGCAAATATGTTCAAATCTTCGCTTGCACGCGGCGAACTGCGAATCATTGGCGCGACGACAACCACTGAATATAAAGAATATATCGGCGAAGACGAAGCTCTTTCGCGCCGGTTCAGACTGGTCAAAGTTGACGAACCGACAATTGCCGAAACCCGCGAAATTCTTCTCGGGTTGCGTCCGCGGCTTGAGAAAAACTATTCGGTCACGATTTCCGACGAAGCCATCAACACGGCTCTCGAAATGTCGCCGAAATACATTCGCAATCTGCACCTTCCCGACAAGGCGATCGGCTGGCTCGACACGGCTTCGGTCAAAGTTGAGATCAACGAGCCCGGTTCATTGGTCGTCAAACCCGAACATATTATTCAGGTCATTTCACAGGAATCACGGATTCCGCAAGATATGATCTACCGCGACACTTCCGACCGTTTTTCGGCGATGGAAGTTGACCTTGCCAATCGCGTGATCGGACAAAAAGACGCGGTTCGCGCCGTTGCCGAAAGATTGCGCCTTAACAAAGGTCCGCTCAAAGAAAATCATTACGCGCCCGACGGCGTTTTGCTTTTCCTCGGTCCGACCGGCGTCGGCAAAACCGAGCTGGCAAAAGCCGTCGCTGAATTTATGTTCGGCGATGAAGAAAAAATGGTTCGGATCGATATGAGTGAATATGGCGAAGGCACGGTCGGCATTGAAAAACTGATCGGAATGCCGCGCGGCATTGTCGGTAGTGAGCGCGGCGGAATTTTGACCGAACAGCTTCGCGAAAATCCATATACCGTTTTGCTGCTCGACGAAGTTGAAAAAGCTAATCCGTATTTGATGAACATTTTCCTCCAAGCCTTTGACGAAGGCTGGCTGACGGACGGACGCGGCAAGAAAGTTTATCTTTCGGACGCGATCGTCATTATGACTTCAAATTTAGGCTCGGAAAATTTCAAAAAATACGAAAAACCGCTCGGTTTCGGAATGAAATCACGCGGCGAAATGAAGGAGATCAAAGGCGATGTGATGAAAGCCGCCGAAAACAGATTTTCGCCCGAATTCCGCAATCGAATTGACGAAATCATCATCTTTTCGCCGCTGACAATGGACGAAGTCAAGGAAATCGCCAAAATTTATCTCGGCAAATTGAAACGGCGGATGGAACGAAAAGGAAAGCTCGTCGAAATCACCGAAAAAGCGATTGATGTTTTAACCGAAAAAGGTTTCAGTCCGGCTTACGGCGCGCGTTTTCTGAAACGCCACATTGACCAAAAAGTAAAATTGCCGATCACCAACGAATGGAAAACGTCAACACGCTTTCTGGTTGACGCGGAAGACGGCGAAATTGTCGTTAAACCGATGGATACTTTTAGTTTGAACTAAAATGCAGAAAGAACTGACCATCAATCTGAAGTGATGAAACATATAAAGGTTTGATGAATTTGGTTGGCGAAAAAAACGCCAGCCAATTCATCGAATCTGTTCTGCGCCCTTATATTCTATTGGCAGAACAAAATCGAACCTTTAAAATTCTTAGTCCGCGCCTTGCCGACCGTTCACAAATAGATTTATTCAAAGTTGAATTAGTTGAAGACTAAAAAATGCCTGATTACGATTCCTTTTTATTCAAACCACCTGCGCCGGTTGCTTTTATTACACTGATCAAATGTAGCTGATTAGGTCTTTGGCTTTTGGTCTTTGGTTTTTGGTTTTATTTAATGTCAACCCTTTGATTTTCAATCGAGACACTGAAAAATAAGCGGATTGGTGAGAAATTCATTACCAATCGGCAATTTCTTTCAAAAACCAAAAA
>JANPDZ010000160.1:0-7820 GCA_031431735.1 Acidobacteriota bacterium
CTGGAAGGCGATCAACTTATTTCACACGGAACGGATGGCTTGGAAGTTCATCGAAAAGCCAAAGAAGCCGGAATCGAAGCACCGTTTTTGCATCACATCGTTGACGAAAGTCTGCCGTTCGGAGGTTGGTAGTGGAAGAAAGCGTCGCTTTTGCCGAAAAATACGATTACGACACGCTGAAAATCGGCATCACCGTTCCGGTTACGTTAAATTTGGGCGAAGAAAATGTAGTTTTTGAAGCCAAAATAGACACCGGAGCGGAAAATTGTATTTTCGAGAGAATTCACGGCGAAAGACTCGGATTGGTAATCGAATCGGGCGAGAAACAAAATTTTATTACCGTTGCCGGAAATTTTGTTGCGTATGCTCATGAAGTTAATTTATCGGTTTTGGAAATTGAATTTCACACGAGAGTTTATTTCGCCGAATCCGAATATTTCACGCGTAGCGTTCTCGGAAGAAGTGGTTGGCTCGACCGGGTGAAACTCGGGCTGATTGATTACGAAGGCAAACTGCTGCTTAGTGCTTATGGGGAATAGGAGAAATTTTTATGCAAACGAATTTGGAACAAGTTGCAAATCTGATTCGGGCTTTGCCGCTTGAAGATTATGACAAAGTGCGTGAAGTTCTTGACGAAGCGGAGCAAGCCAAACGCGAGAAAAAGGAGAAGGTAAATTGGCGGCTTGAGCGATACAAAAAGGCGCGAAAATGGCTTGATGAACACGAGGCGGAATATATGAATCAATGGGTTTGTCTCGAAGGCGATCAACTTATCGCGCACAGCACAGACGGACGAGATTTATATCAGAAAGCTATCGAAGCCGGAATTGAGTCGCTGTTTATTCATCACATTGTCGAAGAACCGAAATTTTTCTACGGAGGCGGTTATGAGTGCGTATCTGATTGAGTTTGAAACGATTCACAATTATGACACGCTTAAAACGGGTATCACTTTGCCCGTAACGCTCGGTTGCAATTCGCGGACGGTTGATTTTGAAGCAAAACTCGACACGGGTTCGAGCCATTGTATTTTCGAGCGCAGATATGGCGAAAATCTCGGTTTGGAAATCGAAAACGGAACGCTCGAAAAATTCGGCACGGCAACCGACGGCTTTTTAGCTTACGGACACGAAGTAGAAATATCGGTTTTGGACGTTTCAGTTTATACAACCGTTTACCTTACAAAAGAAGATTGGTTCACACGCAATGTTCTCGGAAGGCTTGGCTGGCTCAACCGCGTGAAATTGGGTTTGATTGATTACGAAGGCAAACTGCTTTTGAGTGCTTATGGAGAGTGAATAATTATGCAGGCTAATTTAGAACAAGCTAAACAAGTTGTATTGCAACTGCCGACCGAAGAGTTTGAAAAATTCGATGAATGGTATGAAGCGGAAAAACGCAAAAAATCGAAAGACGAAGAAAAAGAAAACCTGAAAAAATATCAAGTTGAGCGTTATAGAAAAGCGCGAAAATGGCTTGATGAACACAGCGCAGAATATCTAAATCAATGGGTTTGTCTGGAAGGCGACCAACTTATTGCACACGGAAGCGATGCTTTAGAAGTTCATCAAAAAGCCAAACAACTCGGAATTACCACGCCTTTCGTTCATCATATTGTGCCGGAAGTTGATATGGGAGGCTGGTAATGGAAACGGTTTCGTTCGACGAAGTTCATTTTTACGACACCCTAAAAGTCGGAATTACCGTTTCGGTTATTTTATTTTCGGGTGATGAATCGGTTGATTTTGAGGCGAAAGTTGATACCGGTTCGAGTTTTTGCGTATTTGAGAGAAAACAGGCGGAAAGATTAAATCTCGATGTCGAAAGCGGCGAACTTTTGCGAATCAGCACAGCAACAAACGGTTTCGACGCTTACGGACACGAACTTTCTTTAATGGTGATGGGCATCGAAACTTACTCGAAAGTCTATTTCGCCAAAGAAGAATCGTTCACACGCAATGTTCTCGGCAGACAGGGCTGGCTCGACCGCGTGAAACTCGGGCTGATTGATTACGAAGGCAAACTGCTTTTGAGTGCTTATAGTGAGTGAGGAAAAACAACAATGCAGAGAATAATTAAAATAATCTTGTTGTTAGGATTGCTTTTTAATCTGGTGCAACAAGCGGAAAGTCAACAGAAAAAGCGTCAAACTAAAAACTCTCAGAGCAAAACTGTTCAGACAAAAAATCTGACGGCTGAACAAATCGCTAAGAAATATCTTCCGAGCGTTGTGTTGATTGTTTGCGATGACGGAAAAGGGAATTATTCACAAGGAAGCGGCTTTTTTATTCGGCAAGGAATGATTTTGACAAATTACCATGTTATTGAAGATATGGTTCGCGGAAAAGTAAAAACTGTTTCAGGTGACAACAAAGTAAATGAATGGTGGATTAAAAAAATTCTCTACACAGATTCTAAAAATGATTTGGCTTTACTTTCAGTTATTCCTGAATTAGAGATAAAGAAGATTCAAGGAATAAAGGATGATTCAGGCAACCAAAAAGAAAAAAAACTTCCTGAAAAGAAAATAAAAATATCTAAAATAACCGATCTTGAATACGACTCGGTGAACATTAAGCCAGATTGGGATATTCCCGCTTTAAAATTATCTGAATCCGATGAAATAAAAATTGGTGAAGCTATTTTCGTTTTGAGCAATCCGAAAGGCTTAACGGGAACGATTTCACAAGGAATTGTATCAAGCGGAATCCGAAAGATAAAAGATATTGAATTATTGCAGATTGATGCGCCGATTTCTGCGGGTTCAAGTGGTGGTGCGGTTCTAAATGCTCGTGGTGAAGTTGTCGGGATTGCTACTGGCTCATTATCAGGTGGACAAAACTTAAACTTTGCGGTTCCTTCTCCCCAAATTAAATCTTTTCTAAAAAGATATGATACTGATTCAAGTGATAAAAACTATGATTTTACTAAAATAAGTGAACTTCCAAACTCCTGGTCTAAAGGCGACATTGTTATTTATGAAGGTGTGAAAGTTCTTTCCCTACCACGAGCCGTTTACACCGATGAGGCGGAAAAAAATCAGGTTCAGGGCAAAGTTGTGTTGCGTGTAACCTTTTCAGCAAACGGTTCAATCGGTGCGATTACAGTCATCAGTGGTTTGGGTAATGGTTTGACCGAACAAGCAATTGCAGCAGCAAGAGGCATCAAATTTGAACCAGCTAGAAAAGGTGGCGTGCCTATTTCAGTTACCAAACCAGTTACATATTCCTTTGTAATTAATAAGAAATCACCATTACCAGTTGTGCCAACTCAACAAGGTCTGGGTTCGGGTTTAGGACAAGGAAATCAAAAAACTCAAAAAAACCAACCAGATGAAACTGTTGACACATCAGAACCAGATGCGCCAAAAACTGAAGAAAAACCAAAAGTAACTTACGATGAAATAGCACAAGATTTAGTTACAAAACTTAACAATTCTAAATTTAAGTATTCAGAAAAAAGTGTTGAAAGGGTATCAAGCATAAGTTTCTCTGGATGTTCAATGAAACTTAAGACATCTTGGATAAAGAATGATGATATTACAACAAATTTATATGATGTAAATTTGAAGAATTTAGAAGACATCTCATATACATCATTTTCTAGTGAAATTACAATGCGAGTTAATTTAATGTTCTCTCGAAGCATAGTAGAAAGAACAGAATTTGGAATTCTAGAAGGTATGTTTTCAGCTTCTTTAACTAAAGAACTAAGTATTCCAATAACTTTAGAAAATCTAAAAGCGATTCCGATTGGTTTTCAATTCATGAAATTAAAAGAATTGTGTTCAAATACCGAAAATAAATCAGAGCCGACATTAAAAGAAACTACTGATTGGTTGACAGATACAATCGAAGGAACAACTTTTATAAGCAATTCGACAATTTATAAATACGAACGTCTTAGGTTTTCAGAATGCAATGCTACATTAGCTGTGAGAATTCAAGGGGAAGGTGTAGTTTGGGTTGAAACTAATCAGCCTAGTTTGAGGTTTTTGAGCAGTGTAGAAGCTACTAAAAACACTTCTGGTAATTGGGGTGTGTGGCTTGAGTTTAATCGTAATTTTGAAGTGACTAGTGAAACTTTTGGCTACTTTGGCAAAAAGGAATTTGAGAAGAAGGATAAAATCACGATATTTTTTGATACTAAAGAAAAAGCACAACGAGTTGGTTCTGCTTTTGCAAGAATGCTTGAATTATGTGGTGAAGAAATAAAAGAACCTTTCTAAATTTGGAATTTAGAAACAAGAGAGAATTAAATTATGAAAAAGGAAGAAATACAAGAAATTGAAAAGTATTTGGAAGCAATCGAAAAGGACAACCCCAAAATAATTCATTTCGATAAACAACTTGTATCTGATTCGTTAAATATGATGATAGTGGATTATAGATTTAATGAGGGCATTGTTATCCGAAGAACTTTGGGGAAACGTAGTTACTACGAAAATAGAGAGAATTTTCCTAATGGTTATTATGGAGAGCCATTATTAGAAAAAATTGAATTTCTTGAGCCACAAGAACGTAAAGGACAACTTCTTAAAGCCCCGATTTATTTGAATAACTGAAACAATAAATCAAAAACTTCAAGCATAATGTTTGGATTTGGCAAAGAAGCAATTCCGAAAACTATTGAAATTGTCAAAGGGAATTTAAAAGAAAAACGAATAATCAAAACTACTTATGGCATTGCAATTACGCAGAAAAACACACGAATCAATTATTTATATTGATAAAGACAGCGCGCCGCGCATTATGCCGTTCGGCGAGGATTTTATTATTAACGATCTGCCGGTCGGGACACGCGTTATTTATCCGAATCCGCCGATCAAGGGTTTGCCGAACCGCGAGGCGGCGATTCGCTATGCGATCAATCATCCGATAGATGCGAAACCGCTCTACGCGCAGCTCGAACCGGGAATGCGCGTGACGATCGCGATGGACGATATTTCTCTTCCATTGCCGCCGATGCAAACGCCCGATTTGCGCCAGACAATGCTCGAAGTCGTCCTCGATCTGTGCGCGGCTTGCGGTGTGGACGATGTCCATCTAATCATCGCCAATTCCTTGCATCGCAAAATGACGGCGTGGGAAATGGAACGAATGGTCGGAAGCACGATTTTTAACGAATTTTATCCCGACCGTTATTACAATCACGACGCGGAAGACGACGAAAATTTAATTACCATCGGACAAACGCGCCACGACGAACCGCTCCGAGTCAACAAACGCGCCATTGAGAGCGATATTTTGATCTATCTCAATCTCAATCTCGTGCCGATGGACGGCGGACACAAATCGGTCGCGGTCGGGCTTTGCGATTACGAAAGTTTGCGCCAGCATCACGATCCGCAGACGATCCGCGATTCCGATTCGTATATGGATCCGCCAAAATCCGCGCTCAATCACAAGGTCATCAAACTCGGCAAACTGGTTGACGAGCACTGCAACGTCTTTCACATCGAAACCGCGATCAACAACAAAATGTTTCCCGAAGGCTACGACATTTTGACGCGCAACGAGGACGAATTTTCATTCGGCGACCGGATGAAATGGGAAGCGATGAAGCGTACATTTTCGCGCCTTCCGCGTGTGGCGCGCCGCAAACTGCTCCACGCGATTCCGGCGCAGTATGAATTGATTGGCTGTTTTGCGGGCGAGACGGAAAAAGTTCACGAGAAGATTCTCGAACTCAATTACCGTCAATACGAAATTCCGGTCAAAGGGCAGTGCGACATTTTGATCTCGGGCATTCCCGACATTTCGCCGTATAACGTCTATTCCGCCTTGAATCCGATTCTCGTGCAGGTCATGGCACTCGGCTATCATTTCAATATGTATCGCAACAAACCGCTCCTCAGAAAAGGCGGCGTGATGATCATCACGCATCCGTGTTTCGACGAATTCGACCCGAAATTTCACCCCTCGTATATCGAATTTTTCCATCGCCTGCTGCCCGAATCACGCGACGCATTCTATTTGCGCGAAAAATACGAACGCGAATTCGCCGAAAATCCCGCGTATATCGAAATGTATCGGCGCGGCAACGCCTATCACGGCGCGCACGCTTTCTTTATGTGGTATTGGGGCGAGAATGGCAGACAACACGTCGGCAAAGTGATCGTCGCCGGCGCGGAAAACGCCCACGTTCCCGAAATGCTCGGATGGGAACGCGCCGATAATCTAACCGAAGCAATCGCGATGGCAAAAAGCTACATGGGCCGAACCGCCGAAATCACGATGCTCCATCAACCGATTATCGGGCTTTGTAATGTGAGCGATTAGGAGAAACTTATGACTGAATTAAAATTAGGGAAATATGAATTTTATCCGAATGAAGATTCGCCGTTAAGTTTTGAAGAAATAGCTGTCGAACTGCAAGATAAAAAAGAACCGAAATTTCAAAGTGGATTATTTCCAACGCCTGAAATTAATAAGTCATTTGATTCAAAGGCGGAAATCGTTATTTCCAATGGCGATTGCGTGAAAATTCTTTCTGAAGTTCCTGATGAAACGGTCAAACTCATCATTACTTCACCGCCTTACAATGTCGGTAAAGAATATGAGAAAAGTGCTTCGCTTGAAGATTATTTGAAAACTTTGCGCCCTTCGATTGAGCAGATTGTTCGTGTGTTAGCAACGGACGGCTCAATTTGTTGGCAAGTCGGAAACTATGTCAAAGACGGCGAAGTTTTCCCTTTGGATATTTATTTTTACCAACTTTTTAAAGAATACGGTTTGAAATTACGCAATCGAATAATCTGGCATTTTGAACACGGACTTCACGCTTCAAAGAGATTTTCGGGGCGTTATGAAACTTTGCTATGGTTTACGAAAAGTGATGATTATACTTTTAATCTCGACAATGTGCGCGTTCCGTCAAAATATCCGGGCAAGACACATTTCAAGGGAGATAAAAAAGGACTTCCATCGGGAAACCCGCTTGGCAAAAATCCTTCTGATGTTTGGAAAATACTCGTTCACGATTGGGAAACTTGTCTTTGGGAAATTCCGAATGTTAAGGCAAATCATCCCGAAAAAACTTTGCATCCGTGCCAGTTTCCGATTGAACTGGTGGAAAGATGCGTTTTGGCATTAACCGATGAAACCGATTGGGTTTTGGATCCGTTTTCGGGTGTTGGTTCGGCGTTGCTTGCCGCTTTGAAAAATAATCGTCGGGCGTTTGGTTGCGAAAAAGAAGCGGAATATATCGAAATTGCCAAACAAAGAATCGAAGATTTATATTCGGGCAAACTCGGCTATCGTGCGCTCGGAAAGCCGATTCATCAACCTTCGGGGCGCGAAAAAGTCACGCAATTGCCGCTCGAATGGCAAAATTTGGAGGCAAAAAATTGAGAATCGCGGCGCAGTATTCTTTCAATAACGGGCTTGCAGAAATTAACAGTCGTTTTGCATATTTGTTAGACGAAATAAAAGACGCGATCAAAAATATAGATGCTTCATTAGCCAGAACGAAAGTAAGTGAAGAAAAAACGATGATCGGAAAAATTCTTTACAGTCCGGTTAGCTTAAACGAATCATTCAAACGCGAATTATATCCGAACGGTTGGACAAATCAGAAAGTTGATTGCGAATATCCGACGAGCCATTATTTGGAAGATTACGAAATTCGCTCAAGTTTGAAAGGCGCGTTTCGGGATATGGATTTTGTCAAAGACAGACTGGGTGCAATTCCCATTTGTCCCCCTCTAGTATATTCATTAACTTACTCATATTGCAGAGTTTACTGTTTTACTCAAGATTCTAAATTGAGCCAAAACCTCACTATTTTTTGTAATTCATCAAAACTCCTTTTTTATGATT
>JANPDZ010000161.1:0-7702 GCA_031431735.1 Acidobacteriota bacterium
AAATATCGGGAACTTCAATTTCAATATTTGCGGATTTTGTAAAAGCTTTGACGATTGATAAAAAAGAATGCGTCGCCAACATTGGCGCTTCATCAGTTAAAGTGTAGTAGATTTTTGATGTTTCTGACATTTTATTGCTTGTTTTTACTTCTTATTATATTCATTAGAACTAATTTTGATCAAAATAACAGTTTGCGCTTAAAACACAAGATCAGTTAAGAATTCCGATTTAATTCGGCACGAATATCTGTT
This sequence comes from Acidobacteriota bacterium, assembly GCA_031431735.1. Classification (GTDB taxonomy): domain Bacteria; phylum Acidobacteriota; class Blastocatellia; order Pyrinomonadales; family Pyrinomonadaceae; genus JAFDVJ01. The sequence goes on from JANPDZ010000161.1 coordinate 253, forward strand.
TATTGATCGCTGCCGGATTGCCGATGACGACGAAGCGGATGTTTTTCATATATTTGTTGGCGACCATTTTGACATCTTCGGGTTTGACCGCGAGCATTTTGTCTATAAAAGTGAGCGAATTGCGCCAGCCGCCCCCGATCAGTTCGTAACGCGCAAGTTCGGCAACCTGCGAAGCGTTGGTTTCCTGTTTGAGAAAATACGTCGTCAGAAAAAAGCCCGGCAAACCCGTAAATGAGTCTTCTTGAACGCCGTTTTCGCGCATTGCCTCGATTTCCTTAAGCATCAGAAAAACCGATTGGTTGGCATCGTTCGCCGTTACATAAATATTCGCTGTGTTGGCGGCATCGTCTTCCATCTCAGCGTTCGGCGCGTAAGAAAGCTGGCGTTTGTAGCGGACTTCGTTGATAACTCTGCTTTGAAGGAGCGTCATCGCCACCCGCATTGCGTAATAATCGGGATTGCTGAGCGACGGAGCGGCAAAGATGCCTTTCACGTAATTCGTTTCAACCGTTCGATTGGTGATGTCGAGCGATGGTTTATCAAAACTGAGCGCGGGCAACGGTTGTTCTTTGTAATCGCCGCGCGGCAGTTTGCCGAATGAATCGGTCACTCGTTTTTGCAGATCCGCCGCATCAACATCGCCAACGACAATGAGCAGCAGTTGCGAAGTTTGCAAGACCTTTTTATGATAGGCGAGAATGTCCGGGAGTTTAAAGTTTGCAATCGTTTCGGGTGTGCCGATCGGACTGTTTGAATACGGATGATTGGCGTAAATTACCTTGTCCTGTAAAACGTCGAGCGCACTGTCGGGACTAACTGATGCGTTCCTCAAAGCCGTCAAAATTTTGTCGCGGACGAGGTCAAAATCTTCTTGTGTGAGCGACGGATTTATTGCCGCATCGGTGAAAAGTTCCCAGGTACGGTCAAAATTCTGACGCGTCGAAGTAAGCGACATTACGCTAAAATCCTCGTTTGAACCCGAACCCAGGCTGCTTGCCATTTGCGTCAATGCCTTACGCATCACATCGCGCGGGTATCTTTTGCTGGCTTCAGTTGCCATTGAAAGCATTAAACTTTCAATTCCGGCAGTCTGCGGCGTCAGATTGCGAACCCCGCCGCGAATAAATAATCCGGCAGAAACAGTTGGCGCACCCGGACGGCGTTTGACGATGACTTTCAAACCGTTGACGTCAAAATCGCTGATTAAATTAGCCTGCGCGCCGGTCGTCGGCTGTGCGGCTGCCTGCGCGTTTGCCGAAAAAACAAACGCTAAGATCATGAATGTGAGAATGTATATTTTGCTGACTGCTGATTGCTTATTTATAAATATTTTCATAAAAATTTTGCTTTAAGGTTTAGAGTTACGCATTTATGCGTGAAACACCTACTGATTATTCAACTCGGGCGGCAGCCTTAAACTTGTCTGAGTGCTGACCTTAATCACGCATAAATGCGTAACTTCGGAACTTTATTTTCCGATCAAATCCTGTTCGGTTAATTTTGCTTTTTGCTGGTCGGCAGTTGAAACCAGCGCGACGCCGACGTGCGGTTTACCTAAAATATAGGTCGAAATATAGCGTTTAATGTCTTCGCGCGAAATCGCCCGCAAATTTTTGTGATAACCGCGATAGTAGTCAATGCCGGTCGAAGACCACCAAAAACCGAGTTCGTGCGTATATTCGCTCAATTTTTCGCGGCGGTAAAGATTTTCGGCTTCGAGCAGGTTTTTCGCGTTTGCCAATTCTTCATCGGTAAAATAATTCGGATTATTAAACTGCGCGAGTTCCTTGTAGAGCGCGTCGAGTGCTGTCCGTGCCTTGTCGGGCGATGTGACAAGCGTAACGCGAATCGGTCCGACATTGCGTTGGGTGTAATAGCTGACATCAACCGCAACTGCCAAACCGGAATCGATCAAAGCGCGTTGCAGACGCGAATCAGGCTGTTGAACGATGTATGAAAAAACATCCGCCGCATAGGTCGAAGCATCGTCTTTACCGATTGAAGGACCTTGCCAGCCGATTTGGACAAAAACATTTTCGACTTCTTTATTGACGATCACTCCTTCGCTTTTCGTCAGCGTCGGATGGTCAACGATCGGGAATTTTTTGAACGGGTCTTCGCCTTTTTTCCAAACGCTGAAAAGTTCTTCGGCGAGCTTGAAAACCTTTTCGGGGTCGGCATCGCCCGTGACGATCAACGCCGCATTGTTCGGAATGTAATAGCGCGATTGAATGAGCCGCATTTTCTCGGTCGTCGCCGCCGCGACAGTTTCGCGGGTGCCGCCCGGACTTTTGCGCGACGGGTATTTATAAAAAAGTTTATCCATCAGCGTCCGGTCAAGATAATAGATCGGCTCGGACATTTGGCGGTCGAGTTCGCCTAAGACAACTTGTATTTCCTGCGTAAATTCTTCGTCGTTAAATGATGGATAGATCATTGCATCGCGCATCATATGCATCACTGTCGGCAGATTTCCGCTCGTTGAATTGAAATAATAGTTGACGTATTCTTCGTGGGTCGTGCCGTTGCTTGTTAGGCCTAACTTGTCGAGGTCATTGATATAACTGACATCGCCGATTTGCGATTTAAGTTTGAGCGGCTCGGCGCAGATCCTTTTTCCTCTTTCGTTCAGTCCGCCCATTGTGAGGGCATTTTCACATTGAAAGACAAGTAAAGCTTGATTGGGCTTAAAAAACATATGTTCGTAAAGATGCGACAAACCGTTGAGTTCGGGCGGTTCGGTAAAAGATCCGTTGCGAACTGCTATTTCGACCGTTACGATCGGCACCGAACTGTCTTGCAGAACGATCACTTCAAGACCGTTCGACAAAGTTTTGGTGACAAACGGAATTTCCAGCCCTTGCTGCGGAATGTTCGGTTTGGTGACAGTTGTTTCCCTGGTTGTGGGTTGCGGAGCTTTCTTGGGTTGTGCAAAACTGATAGAAACAAAGGTTGATAAAATTAACAGCGACGATAAAATGAATTTTTTCACTAATAACTCCTAAAAGATGTCAGATGCCAGATGTCCAATAATCGAAATAGGTTGGACATTTGCTACTATTTTACAATCGGGAACTGACATCTTGCTTGGTTTTTACGCAAAGTTTGAGAACAAAGTTTAGATGCAGAAATTCTAACACAGGAAAAGAGAAATTATGGAACGCGATAATCTAATGCACGGCGCCCGTACGGCGATGAATCACAATATGGAGATCCGCGAATGGACGGAAGCCTTTCTGAAAAACAAAACCCGCGACGAAAAACCGGAAATGACGGACGAGGAATTTGAAAAATTCTGGAAATATCACAAACCCGAAATCATGCACGCCGGTGCGGCCCAAGCCGTGCAGGCATATAAAGAGCGGAATCTTAAATCGTAAGCAAGCCATGTCGTAGTTTGTGAAAATTTAAAGAATATTTGACCGCTTCGCCGCCTCGTCCCTTTAGCGCATGGTTGTCGATTTAGAAAAAATCTGAAGGGCGTTTTAACGTTCTTTTCTTCCGCTTGAGCGTATTGATTTTATGGCTCAATCCTTTTTCAAGGACGTTAATGGTCTTTGAAAAATAAATACCGCAATCCGTTTAGAGGCGGTCTCTGACCACCAGGATTCTTTTCTCGCAGACGCGGCGGTCAGAGACCGCCTCTAAACGAGCGAAGTTTTTTTCTACGGCTTTTATTTTTCAAAGACCCTAATCAGGCTGAAAATCACTAGCCGCGTAAGATGAGTAAGTAATTTTATTCACGTCTTTTCGCAGGCAAAATAACAACTTGTCGGCTTTGATCTGCGCCTTAAAACATCCCTTTTTTTCGCTTGACCGCTTCTCGCACTTTGACAAGACATTTTCTCAAATCGTCTTCAAGTTTTTGAACATCGTCGTCTGCCTGAAAAGTAATATCCGTTTCTTCTTTTCGCGAACTAAAAGAACTAAACCAATATTCTAATGAAATCCGTTGCCGAAATAATTTATAAGTCCACGTTCCCGAACGATATTTTCCCTGCGTATGCGCCTCAGTTTCAAATTCTCTGAATGTGATTTTCGATTCCTGACCAAGGCGGTTCAAGCATTCCATAACTATTCGCTTTATTTCTTCCTGCGCCGTCATAAATTCCTGTGTTCAATTTCCCGTGATGTTTTTGCTGAAAATATAGTTGGTGGAGGCGGCGGGAATCGAACCCGCATCCAAGAGTTGCGACCAGAGGACTCTACACGTTTAGTCAATTTGCTTAAATTTCGCCCGGTGAGAAGTAAGCAAACTGACAAAACCTTCTCACAGACTAACCCGGCTAACGATTCGCCCGCGTTCGCAGGTGGTGAACGCTCGGCTAGCTTGAACTAAGTTATGCCTCGGTCGGTCGCATCAAGCAGACTTCCGGCGAGACACTTGTGGCTAGGTTTAACTAGGCAGCAAGGGCTAATTCTTGATTAGCATTTGTGTTTTGCTTGGTGTTTTAACGAGCTAACAAGCAAGCCCGACGTGCATCCAAAGATCTATACAAGCCCCTGTCGAAGCCTGTCGCCCCCAAATTGAAGGAAAGCTAGTTTACAGCATTTTGAAGCGAAAAGGCAACCGGAAGTTGTATCTGTTTTCATATCATCCCGACTGCTCTGACGTTCTGAACTTCCGTCTGCAATTCGAGATAATCAACCAATTTCAAAAAATCCATTCGCGGATACGAATATCGTCCGACCGTCTTAAAGGCAAGCGACGGTTTGGAACCGTCAAAAAGATGAAAACCCCAATAAAGAAGCTGTTTTGAAAAGCGAATCGCGCAATCTTCGGGATTGATATAATGAAGCCGCGCATCGGTTTCACGCATTTGTTTGAATTGCGTTTGCAAAGCCTGATTTAAAAGATTGTTGCGATTCGGTTCGTCGGTTTGCAGTGAATTTATCAGCACGAAAAGCTCCGCTTTTTGGTTTTCGCGGCGGATCGAAGCGAGCGTTCGCTTAATAACATCGGCGTTTTTATTGATACCGAGCGGATTTAAGGTGGTCGGTATCAAACAGTAATCGAATTTTTGAATATAATCTTTCGGATTTGCTTCAAATTCGGGATTGCAATCGCAAATGACGATTTTCGTATCTTTGTAATCGCCTTCGTTCCATTCGTCTTTGGTCAAGACCGAAATGACCGAGCCGAGGCTTCCTTTCGTTGCAGGCAAATAAACACCTTCGCCCAAAATCTTGCGCAAGTTTTGCTGGTGATCAAGGTCAATTAAACCGACATCGTAGCCGTTCAAAGCAAACGCGCCCGCCAGATGAGCCGAGATCGTCGTTTTACCAACGCCGCCTTTGCAGGTAAATACGCCGATATATGTCGTTCTTTCGCGCTCCTCGGTCGCATCAATTTTTTCACAATTGAAAATCAATTGATGGTCGCGCAGGATTGCCAAATTCAGATTCGCTATTTTTTCTTCGCGCAAATAAGCGTAAACTGACGGTGTAAAACCGCTCGTCGAGATAAATAATCCTTCAGTCAGGTTTTTTGTGTTTGGATGTGCGAGAAAATCAAGAAATTTTTCGATTTGTCCAAGATGAACCTTGGCGCGTTGATTACGAATTTGAACAGCCGCCTTCGCGCCCGGTTTGAGAATTTCGATGTCATATTCCCGAACATCTTTCGACGTAACCTGCGCCGCCCAGCCTTCACGACGCAACAAAAACAGCGCCATCCGCTCCGTCTCGGTGGCACGTTCCAACACAACTTCTCTTTTGCGGTCTGAATCGGTGAGAACATCTAATAATTCAGCCCAACGCATTCTATTTTGAGGCATTTCTTTTAAGGGATGAGGGATGAGGGATGAGGGATGAATAATTTCGTCCAAATTCATCCTTCATCTCTCAAATTTACTTCTCACCAAAGGCTTGCAGAACTTCGTCGGCGTGTTCGTCAACCTTTACTTTTTTGAAGATCTTCGCAATCTTGCCGTCTTCATCAATCAAAAATGTCGTCCGATTAATTCCCATATACTTTTTGCCGTAATTCATTTTTTCGCCCCAAACGCCGTAAGCATTGACGAGCTCTTTTTCCGTATCGGCAAGCAGATTAAACGGTAAACTGTATTTTGAAATAAACTTTTGGTGCGATTTTTCACTGTCGGTCGAAACGCCGAAAATTTTGATTCCTTTTTCCTCAAAAATATCAAACGAATCACGCAAACTGCACGCTTCCTTTGTGCAGCCGGGCGTGTCGTCTTTCGGGTAAAAATACAAAACAACTCGTTTCCCGCGCAGGTCTGCGAGTTTTACATCTTCGCCGTTTTGATTTTTTGTCGTAAAATCGGGGGCTTCGTCGCCTTCTTTCAACATAATTCTCCAAATTTGTTAGAATATTTCAGATTCCAAAATTTCAGATTCCAAATTCTTTGTCTTTTAATCTGGAATCTGAAATTAACTTAAATTGTAGCAAATGAAAACGCTTTCGGAAAAACAGGCTTTGATTAAATTGCGCGGATTGAAAAATGATTTCCGCGCGCTTATCAAACAAAACTTTGAACATCGCGCCAAAGATTGCGGAACGTGCGAAACAAAAGGCGCGTGTTGCACGGACGCGCATTTTGTCAATGTTCACATAACACATCTCGAAGCCGTTTTGATTGCCGATGAACTCGCCAAATTTGCGCCCGAAAAGCAAAAGGAAATTTACCGGCGAATCGCCGAGGCAATCGAAAAATACGATTTAAATTCCGAAGTCGACACCTTTGCAAAAACCTTCGCCTGTCCGCTTTTTGAAAAAAATATCGGCTGCTTGGTTCACGAGGTCAAACCTGTGCCGTGTATCGCCCATGCTTGCTATGAACGAAAAGAAGATTTGCCGCCCGATGAATTGCAAAACGAAGCGGAAGCGAACATCCAGCGCTTGAACATGCAAACCTACAAAAAATTTCCGCGCTGGCTGCCGCTTCCCGTTTGGCTTCAGATACTTGATAAAACCCCGAATTAATCAACTAAGCAGGTCAGCATATGTTTTGTAACATAATAATAATGTGGAAACACGCTACGCTCGTAAGTGTGCCTTTTCGCCATTACTTCGTGTGGGCTTCTGCATTATGTTATAAAACTTTTGCTTATCTGCTTAGTTCTTTTGCCGGCGGATATTGCCCCGAAATATGCTGAAACCAATTTTGTTGTTAATGAAATCGTTGCAAACACGACGATTCGAAGCGTTAAGCCGGCGACTGCTAAGATCGTTACGTCAATCAGTAAATAAACGATCCAAACATAAATTGCCGCTTTAACCGCAAAATCCTTTTCCCACTTACCGCCAATCAGGCGGCAAACAAAATAAAATAACGGAATTCCGAAAATAATACTGCAATACGGTGCGGCAATTTTGATATGCTCCTGATAAAACTGCTCATCGTGTCCGGGATTGATGAGATATGAGTAGAAAACCATATACACAACGCTCAAACCGACATTGACGATTAAAATAAATATCGCCGCC
>JANPDZ010000162.1:0-2693 GCA_031431735.1 Acidobacteriota bacterium
CAGGACAAATTAATTTATTTTCTGAAAATACCAATTCTTTTTTATCACGCGGACAAACAAGATGGTTTTTCAACCAATCATTCATAATAGTTTCTTAAAGGACGAAAAATTTTAGTTTAGTATTGCAGATATATATTTGCAATTTGGTTTTTGAATTTCGGATCTATCAACAAAAACGTTTTAAGAAAATAATCGCGTATGTTAAATAGCAACACGAGTTTTTCCGACAAAAAAACGAATGATCAACATTCCAACTACTGATATGATGCCGACTTTAACGAGATATGGAACAATTAATCCGTATGAACCTTCATATGAAATACTCGTCAAAAGCATATAAAACAAAGTTGCTTTCCAAAAAGAAAACTCCTGATTTTCCTTCAAAGCAGCGTAAATAATGCGAACCAGCAATCCTAAGATCAGCATCCCGATCGGAATTCCGATCGGTCCGAAATTGCGTAAAAGATCGCCGATCGGGGTCAGCGTGAACGAGTTTTCACGATAATTGAAATAAAGGTCGCCATAATTTCCGGCATCGGTCGCAACCGGTTTGTCTGCCCATAAAATACGCGGAATAAAAAAGGTAACACTGTCCTTCCAAATATTGTTATCGAGTCCGTAACTCGCCTCATATCCGCCGAGTTTTTCATAATTGGATACAACAACTGCCAGCGAACTGACTGACTCGAATCTTTCGGCCATTGCCGTGAAACCGTTTTCCAAAATAGTTCCAACATCCTGATCTGAAACTTTTTCAAAGGTCTGGAGAACAATTCCGGCATATTCTTCCATTCCCATTCGTTCCTCAGTCGTCTTGATCGTGCGAAAAGTAGTTCCGTAAATCATCCCGAAAACCAATGCGACCATCAATAAAACGCCCGAAATGACTTTATGCTTGAACTCAATTTTCCGTCCTGAAAAGATAAAAGCAAAGGCAATCAAAATAAATAGTTGAATCAGGCTCCCGCGATTTCCCTGAAACGCTGATTTTGTCAGAGATGTCAATAAAAGCAACGCAATGATCAAATAATGATTAAAGGAGAGTTTTGTTTCTGTTCTGAAAATACAAAGCCATAGCAAAAAACTCGCTTCCAGCCAGAACAGTGACAGAAGAAAAATAATTCCATCATATGAATTGATTTCTTCAGCTTTCTGAAAACCAAGCAATCCCATCCCGAAAGCCGCCACCGTATTGATCAATCCGATTCCCAAAAGTATGACACCCGGTTTCAAGACCTGCTCGGGTTTCCATTGCCAGGTTGGGAGCCAACGCGAAATTATTTCTCCGATCTTTCTCCCGATCGGTAATGCAAATCCGATTGTCAGCCCGGCAAATCCAAGCATCACGAAAACCAACGTCAAAGGCAGCTCAGAGCGTTCGTCCTGCACAAAGGCGAGATAATATGGCTGCGATAAATTAAAAGTCAGAATCAAACCGCCGACGGCAAACGCCGGGAAAAAATATGACCAGACAGGAAAAACAAGCGGGTGAAACGGATCAAATTTCTTTTTGAAATACAAATAAATACTCGGAGCCAATAGAACCGCTCCGGTTAATAGAGTCCACGGCAGCAGATAATACCTGCTGATGGATTCGGTAAATCCTTCCTCAAACAAAAATAATATAAAAACTGAAACAACTATTAATCCCCCTAAAAAAGCGATCGGAAACAATAATCCTTTTCTTTTATCGGGCAATAATGCCGGGTTTTGGAGTTTATATTCAGCCATTTATTTTACTTTAAACCGCAGACAGCAATTATTCCGTCGCCCAGTTGTGGTGAAATTTTAACACAAATATCATTAAATACGTTATAAATGCCTCTATTAAACGGCCGATGTTCCTTTCCAATATCGTAAAAATAAAAGTTTTTGACCGTTAAATTCTCTCTCTCCAAAATCAGACTCAAAGTTTTATATGAATAATAGGCAACATGATCCGGGTGGACTGGTTCGTTTCGGCCGCCTTTTCCCCGCAAACCGTAAATCATAAATCTCATCGCACAGTAGGCGTTGATCGTCGTGATGACCAGATTCGATTCCGAATTCATAAAACGCTTGATGCCGTCCAAAAAAAGTCCCGGATTTGAAAGATGCTCGATCATTTCGCCGGCAATGATGACATCAAAGGTTTCCGAAAGTTCAACTTCATCAAGTTTTTCTAAATCGGCGCGATATAGATTCTGACCGCCCGCGTCTTTTAATAGTTCGAGCCCTTCACGGTCAAAATCAAAGCCGTAAAGTTCGCTCGCAACTTTTTCGAGTTCAAAATGCAAAAGCATTTTATTGGCGATGGATTCTTTGGTGTATGGAAAATTGGTGCAGCCGAGATGCAGAACCTTTTTTCCTTGACACGATTTTTTGATGAATTCTACCCGCTGAACCAGTTCAAATTTTTCACTCATTCCGAATTTTTGTTGATAACCCTTCTAAATAATTGTTTTTCTTCGAGCGTGATAAAACCAACAAACCACAAAACACCGCCGTACACCAAACCACCTGATAGAATCGAAATTATAAAAACCAGCCAATTGACCGGCAAATAATATATCAATAGTTTTTCAAACAAACCGGCAGCGATTGCCGCAATCGCCAAACTTCCGGCCAAACTCAGCCAAAATTTAAGCTGGACTTGTTTGAAAAACCATTTCTCGACATAAAAAATAGAAAAGGAAATCGTTCCGAAGCCCGCT
>JANPDZ010000163.1:0-3002 GCA_031431735.1 Acidobacteriota bacterium
CTTACCGATTGTGAGGAAGTTCAAAAAATTCTCACATCTTCGATTAAAACAAGTAAAAAAGTTGAAAGTTGAAAGTTGAAAGTTGATAGCGGAAAATTAAAACCAAACACTATCAACTAGCAACTAGCAACTTTCAACTAAAAATTTTATGAAAAAATTTTTAGCGGTCGTCAAACATGAATACAAAAAAATCGTTCTGAAATGGACATTTTTGCTCGGAACGTTGCTTTTTCCGATAATCGCGGCTTGTTTTGCGATTGTTCCGGCGATAATTTTTTCGATCAAGGGCGAACCAACGCGAATTGCCGTGATTGACCGCGCGGGAAAGATTGCGCCGCGTTTGAAGGAAAATCTGTCAGCGGAAAAGATTTCGGAGCGTGCCAAACAAGCGGCGAAAGATTCTTTGAAAAATATCACGCCGAATCAGGAAGAAAAGATGAAGCGCGATATGGCGCAGTTTCAGGATAGTTTCAATTTTGTGGAATATGACGGCACAAATAAAACATCCGAACAAATTCGCACCGATCTGGCCGACAAGATCGGTCGCAAAGAACTTGATGCGTATTTGCTGATTCCTGAAAATTACGGCGACGAAAGCGCGAAATATGAATTTTTCTCGCGCAAATCGGGTGATTTCATCGTCAATGAAACATTAAAGGACGCGCTTGATACGGCCGTTCGTTCACAGCGTTTGGCAGATGCCAATATCAGCGAAGCGCAATTGAAAAGACTCAGCGGGAAGGTCAATTGGGAAGTCAAAAAGGTTGATGAAACCGGCGCGGAAAAAGACGACGCGGGCGGTTTTTGGGTGGGTTTTATCATTGCTTTTATGATTTATCTAAACCTTGCCATTTACGGTCAGGTGATAATGTCGGCGGTTGTTGAGGAAAAAGAAACACGCATTGCCGAAATTTTGTTTTCGTCTGCCAAACCGTTTGATTTGCTCATGGGAAAACTTGTTGGCGTCGCGCTGGCAGGTTTGACGCAATTTGCTATTTGGGTAATTTCAGCAGCGATCGTGATTGCTTTTTTCGTTCCGATGATTATAGCAAGCGGAACTGATTTGCCAATTCCTGAAATTTCACCGCTCGCCATTGTTTATTTTCTGATTTTCTTTGTGATCGGCTTTTTTCTGTATGCTTCGATCTTTGCACTGATCGGTTCGATGGTCACGACCGTGCAGGAAGGCGGGCAATTCGCCATGCTGCCCGTAATGCTGATGCTTTGCGGGTTTTATTTCAGTTTTGCCGTGATTCGCGATCCGAATTCCTCGCTTTCAGTTTGGGCTTCGATCGCGCCTTTTATCGCCCCGATGACGATGCCGGTCAGAATTATGACAGAAATGCCGCCATTCTGGCAGATCGCTAGTTCGATATTAGTGAACGGCGCGACGATTGCGGGACTTGTCTGGCTGGCTTCGCGTGTTTATCGCGTCGGAATGTTGATGTATGGCAAGCGGGCGACGATTCCTGAAGTTTGGAAATGGATTCGGCAATCTTGATTTAGGATTTCGGATTGGCGATTTTGGATTGTTTGTTAATTGAAGCGGGTTATTGGAGAAAAATATTATCTACCAACAAAAGAAGAAACTTAGCAAAAGTTGATGTGCGAACACAAAGAAAAATAAGAATATGGCGATTGAAATCGAAAAAAAATATCGTTTGTCCGAAGATCAGAAACAGTTTGTATTAGATTCGCTCGAAGAGATCGGCGCGGAATATATGGGCGAAGATTTTGAGGAGAATACAATTTACGGCGGCGGAATTTTGGATGAAAAACGCGCTGTTTTGCGAGTCAGAAAAACTCAGGATAAAACGATTTTGACCTTGAAACAGCACATCCAGAGCGAGTTTGACATCAAACAGCAAATTGAACACGAATCAGAAGTTGCAAACGCCGAAGAGATTGAGAAAATCATCGAAAATCTGGGTTTTGTTCCGCGTCTTGTTTATGAGAAACGCCGCAAGACCTGGAATTTTCGGCAAGTCGAGATCGTTTTGGATGAATTGCCGTTTGGTTTGTTTTTGGAAATTGAAGGTTCGATGATGGCGATTGCCGAAACCGAAATGTATTTGGATATTGAGGATTTTCCGGCGGAGCACAAAACTTATCCGAATTTGACTTTTGAACACGGAAGACGGCAAGGAGAATTGATCGAAGCACGATTTGTTTAAATGCAGAAGAGGTTATTTTATGAAGAAAGTTATTTTGGTAATCGTATTTTCAATGTGTTTTGGCGGTTGCCTCTCTCAAAATAAGTCCGAAAACAAAACGACAGGTTCGGCAAAAGGGGCTGAAAATACGCCGCCGGCAAAACCGGCAAATAATTCAAACAGCGCGGCAAATTCCGCTTCGGCGGGGCAAACTTTGTCCGGTGAGAAAATTGAAAAGCCGATTGATATCACATTCGAGCCAAGCGGTTTTCCGGCGGATTGGCGATGGATCGATCCGGACAATAAATACAACGCGACTAAATACGACTTAAAATCCGGAGTTTTGCGTATTGAATTACCAACGGGTAAAGATATGTTCGGCGAAACACGAACCGCACCTCAATTATTAAAAGCCGTTTCCGGTGATTTTGAACTGGAAACAAAAGTAAAATTCGATCCGAAAGACAGTTATCAAGGCGCGGGAATTTTAGTGTTTCGTAACGACAGCAATTATTTAAGGCTCGAACGCGGTTTCGGCGGAGTCGGCGGCGGAAACAATGGCGTTCGTTTTGATAAACGCGAAGATGAAATTTATGAAGCGGTTGCGACACAGGAACAATTTCCGACCGACGCTAAAACGGTCGAACTGAAAATGCGCCGCGTCGGAAATGAATTTACGGCGTTTTGGCGGCTTCCTGCTGGCGTATGGAACGAGGTCGGCAAATATAATTCAAGCTATCCGGAAACCGTGCAGGTCGGACTTATCGCCTGCAACACGGCGCAGGAAATTCCGCTTGAATTTGCGTATATCAAACTTGCACCGCCGGCGAAATGATTTTGTTCAAAGTG
>JANPDZ010000164.1:0-5992 GCA_031431735.1 Acidobacteriota bacterium
GCGACCATATTGCAATCGCCATTGTAACGCATTTGAGATTGTCAGATAACCTTCCGTCATCGGTTTTCCACTCAATAATTCTTCGGCAATTTTATAGGCTTCGATGTCGTCAAGCGGTAAATTTCGGTTTTGCATAAATGAAACCAAATCATCGGCGTTTCCGTCATTTGCTAAAATTTGCTTCAAACCTGTCGTCGTTTGATAATCAGCAGTTCTTTCTTTTTCGACAAAGATTGTATGAAGAATGTTGAGATTCGCCGTTCGATTAACCGCGTCATCAGTTTTGCTGTAAACAAAAATCAAAAGTGAATAGCCTAAACCGAAAATCTTTTGCCGCGCCGATTTAAAAGGACAAGATGACTGCGGTTGATTGATACTTGTAACTTTTATGTCAACATTTAATTCAGGCAAATCAATCCCCGAAGCCGAACTACTGAAAACAACTTCGTAATTTACAGCAAGGTAAGCTTTAAATTTGTGTTCAATATAAGTTCCGACCGCTTTTCCGTCCGTAACTCCAAACAATGATTGCTCTGCGTAAGTTGACTCAATTTCAGCGAAATTTTTCGCTTCATCCAGCATTTGAGAAATTGTAAGAATTGTTTTCATAATTTATTCATCAATCACTGGGTCTTGTTTGCACGATCTACGTCTTTCGGCTTTCCATTTTTGCGAATAGCCGTGAAATATTCTACTTATTAATCAATATCGGCTCGCCGAATCCGAGTTCTTTAAGTCGCGGCAACTGCGTTTTGGCATCACCGACGACGAGCCAGATCATTTTATCGGCATCGAGATATTTCTGCGACAGATCTTTTATTTGCTGCAAGGTCATCGCTTTGACGGTTTGCTCCCGGCCTTTTACATAATCATATTTCCAGCCGTATTTGCTAATATTTTCGAGCATACCGAGTTTTGCGAAAGAGGTTTCAAAAGCCCGCGCATTGCTTTTGATCAGAAAACCTTTGGTCGTTGCCAGATCTTGTTCCGAGTAATTTTTACCGTAATTCTGCAAAATTTCTTTGACAAGCTGCGCCGATTCCAAAGTGACGTTGCTTCGGACACCGCTCGCGATGGAGAATGCGCCGGGACTTTTTGTTCCTGAAAAAGCGGAACCGATACCGTAAGTATAACCTTTGCCTTCACGCAGTTGCTGGGTTAATTGTGACGCAAATCCGCCGCCGCCGAGAATGTAATTCATTATGGTTGCTGGATAAAAGTCCGGATCGGTGGCGGCTAATGCGGGATAACCGAAACGTATCACGGATTGTTTCGCGTCCGGCACATCGTAGAAATAAACCTGCGATTTGGTCGGCGGTTTCGGCGTTTGATAAACCGGAATCTCGACTTTCTTAGCCTTCCATTTTTTATTGATGCCGCTTAAAGAACTCGTAATTTTAGCTTTATTCAAAGCCCCGACAACGTGCATCCGCGCCACCGAAGGCGACAGATTTTTAGCGTAAAAAGCCTTTAGATCTTCAAGCGTGATCGCATTGACGGAATCAATCGTTCCGAGAATATTACGCGCTCTGATGTTGTCTTTGCCGTAAATTAAAAGGTTGAAATTATTCTGCGCGACGGCGTTCGGATTGGCTTCCTGCTGACGGATTTGGCTGATCGTGCTTTGTTTGAGCAGATCAAATTCTTTGGCATCCCAACGCGGTTCAAACAAGATTTCTTCGACCAGCGCGAGCGTCGCATCGTAATTTTTTGCGAGCGTCGTAACGCCGATTCTGACATCTTCCGTTCCGGCCGCAACATTGATCGAAGCACCGAGCTGCTGAATCGCATCTTCGAGTTCCGACGGAGTTTTTCGCGCCGTCCCTTGCGTCATCATCCGCGCCATCAAATTTGAAACACCCGTCTTGTTGATGTTTTCAAGAAGCTGTCCGCCGTCAACGACAATTTCAAACTGGACGAGCGGAACTTCCGTGTTTTCGATACCCAAGACGCGCAAACCATTGGCGAGTTTGTTTTCCCAGATCACAGGAGTTTTAACTTCGGGGGCGGTTCCGTAAGGCGGTTCAAGGCTCCGGTCAAAACTCGAAGGCGTTTTTTCATAAGTCGCATTTTTGGTTGGATCAACTTCTTCATCCGCGCCTTGCACGATCTTTTCTTCGACCACTTCCGCCTTTTTTGAATTCTCTAAAGCTAAATTAATTTTGCCTTTCGGCACAAAACTCGTCGCTGCAAAATTCTTGCCCTTGATGTATTTTTGATAGACGCGCATCACATCGGCCGGCGTAACAGCGAGAATATTCTGAATATCTTTTTCAACAAATCCCGGATCACCCGCAAAAATATTGTATTGCGCGAGCTGAAAACCTTTACCGAGAACGCTCGAAAGTGAACTGAAAAACTGCGTTTCCTGACCGGCTTTGATACGGCTCAGATCTTTTTCCGAAATGCCGTCCTTTTCAAATCTGGCAAAAGCCTCGTTTATTGCATTTGCTACTTCATCAAGGTCTTTATCGGCAAAAGCGCGAACCGATAATTCAAATTGTCCGGCAATTTCCGAAGCGTCGTTGGATATTCTGACATTCGACGTCAATTTCTTATCTTCGACCAAAACCTGATAAAAAGGTGCTTTTTTGCCTTGCGAAAGATAACTTCCTAACACTCCAAGCGCGTAGGAATCGGGATGAAACTGTTCGACGCTCGGCCAGGCAATCGTCAATTCGGGAAGCCGCGCAAAATTATCTTCGTGATAAAATTTGACCGTTTCTTTGATCATTCCCGATCTTTTCGGCAGCGGCTTTATGTCTTCGCCGCGTTTTATTTCGCCGAAATATTTTTCGACCCATTTTTTCGCCTGCACCGAATCGAAATCGCCCGCAATCGTCAGCGTGACATTGTTCGGAACATACCAGCGGCGGAAAAATTCTTTGACATCCGAAACCGTCGCATTCTGCAAATCATCGAGCGAACCGATGACCTGCCAGTTATACGGATGATCTTCCGGGTAAAGAGTCTTATCAATCACATACGAAGTGTGACCGTATGGATTGTTATCAACGCTCTGCCGTTTTTCGTTTTTGACGACCTGTTTTTCCTTTGCCAAAACCGGATCGGTGACGGTATTGATAAACCAGCCGAGTTTGTCGGCTTCCGCCCAGATCATTTTTTCGAGCGCGTCTTTCGGCACGGTCTGAAAATAATTCGTGCGGTCGCGCGAGGTCGAACCGTTGGCGCCCGCACCGCCGATCTTCGCAGACATAATATCTAGTCCGCCCTTGCCTAAATTTTCCGATTCGAGAAACAAAAGATGCTCAAAAAGATGTGCAAATCCAGTGCGTCCCGCCTTTTCACGCGCCGAACCGACGTGCGCCGTCAAGGCAACCGCGACCACCGGATCGCTCCGGTCAATATGAAAAATCACTTCCAACCCGTTTGGTAAAGTAAATTTTTCAAATTCTACTTTGAACGTCGGTTTGACAGCTGATTTCTGTGCAGACACCGGAATAATAGAAAACAATAAACAAAAAACGATAAGATAACATTTTGCGATTTTCATAAATATTATTGGCAGTTTTAACTTGATACAAAAATAAGAGCTATTTTGTTATTGGTTTTATTACGAGCAATCCTTGATGTTTGGTTTCAAAATTTTGAAACCGCGAATAATGTGAAGAACGCGAAGTTTTTTACTTTTTTTG
This sequence comes from Acidobacteriota bacterium, assembly GCA_031431735.1. Lineage (GTDB taxonomy): Bacteria > Acidobacteriota > Blastocatellia > Pyrinomonadales > Pyrinomonadaceae > JAFDVJ01. The sequence continues at coordinate 3,657 of JANPDZ010000164.1, forward strand.
CAATTAACACGATTCAAATTAGCCTTTAACTCTATCATCCGCGTCCTTTGCGGTTAAAAAACCATCACTCAACAATCATTAGTATCTACACAAGTCTGAAAGACTTGGTTTTCGCGGCTGTACCGCCCGATGTGCGGCGATGGCTCAATGGCGTTAAGTTAAGGAAAAAACGTAAAACAGGCTGTTAGCCTGTTTTCCCAGTTTTCTTTTATTATCAACAGGTTAGCGGCGCGAAATGTTGACAGGCTAACAGCCTGTCTTACAATTAATGCCGACTTTTCTCCTTAACTTAATGCCATTGGGCGATGGCTCTGCCTCGCCGAAATAGTTTCTCCCAAATCAGGCGAGGCTGTGCCTCGAATTTGGCGGCGTAGCCGCAGAAAATCAGGGAAAACTTGCCGGAAAGGCAGAGCCTTTCCGCACATCGGGCGGCAGAGCCGCAAAGAAAATTGATTTTCAAAGATGTGTAGATACTAATGCTCAACAATCACCGGCTCTTGTTTGCGCGTTTTGCATCTTTCCACCAATGATTAAAACTTTCTTTTGCTTTATTTCATCCCTCATGTCGGCGCATCCCTCATCCCTCAAACTATTGCCGCAAGGCGATGGGAAAATCCGGCACGGTGTTCGGTTTCGCCGTTGTCGGTGTTTGCTGTCCTTTGGTCAGTTCTTTAACGCGCTCGGAAATGTATAGATCGAGCGAGTTTATCGTCACTTTGCCTTTGCCCGGAATTTCGGCTTTGCCGCTCAAGCCTTCGACCAGGGCTTTTGTAAATGCGCCGTTGTTCCATATCGCATCTTCAAGCGAAACCTGTCTGCCCGTCGAAGCCGTAAAGACGATCGTGCCGTTTTCCGCGCTCGACAGTTCGTTGACAAAACCGTTGATGCCCGTCAGATCGCGCGACTTGGTTGTTCCGAAAACATTTCCGGAATGACACGAATCCACAAATAAAACGACTTTTCCGGCGATATTTTCGACCGTCGTTTTGATGTCGCTCATTCCGACACCGGTGCTTGTCTGGCGGTCGAGATTAAAGTTATACGGGCAGAAATAATAACGGTTGAGCGTGTCATTGACACCGTGTCCGGCAAAGAAGATCATTGCAATATCTTTTGAAGTCGTTTGGGTGCGAATCCAATCGAGTCCGTCCACAATGTTGTCACGGGTCGCTTCCGCGTCGGTCAGCGTTTTCACGACGACATCACGGTATAAACCGCCTTTTTGTTTCAGCATCGCGGCAGAAAAATCCTGCGCGTCTTTGGCGGGAAAACCGAGATTGTAAGCCGTGTTGGCGTATTTGCTGACACCGACCGCCAAAACGTAGAGCTTCGGTTTGATGACAAATTCGTCCGTGTTGACGGTCGTTTTGCCTTGCCATTTGAGCCGCACAATTGCCGGAACGCTTCTTGCGAAACGGTTTTCGGCGATGATCGCGATTTCGCAATCTTGTTCGGGAATCTCGACGGTGATTTCACGCGCTCCCTTGCTGTCTTCCTCTTGCACCAATTGACGGGCGACGGTGAAAGGTCTGCCGTCAATCAGAGCCTTGATGTTGGTGACGGCTTCGCCCGACGGTGTGCGGACGTTGTAGCCGATTTTGATTGTCCGGCTTGAAACTGTGGTGCCGTTTTGCGGGGAAACGATTTCGACGACGGGCGGCAATTGTTTGGCGATGTCGGTCTGCTGTTGTTTGCGTCCGGCTTCTTCGTTGGCGATTTGCAAAGCGCGGCTTTCATCCCCAACGGATAAAATTTTGGAAATAACATCGGGACGATAAAACTGATTGCGAAACAATCCGACCGGGAAAAAGTCAGCCGCCGCGTCTTTGCCGTTGTTGACGTGCCAGCCAATTAGCTCTTCGGCATCGGGCGAAGCATCATAATAACCCGACGGAGTCCACAACACCCAACGCTTTTTATCATTATGCGGGAAAAATGCGAGCAGTTCCGCGCCGTCCGTCATTCTATACCAACGAATCGTCCCGTCGCCGAAAGCCGCGATTGCCAAACGCCCGTCGCCCGAAATATTGACGCTCCACGCGACTGACGGCGCACGCACGCTCCACAACAATTTGCCCGTTCGGTCAAATAAGCGAATAGACCATTCAAGTCCAAGAACGAACTTGGAATTATCAGGCGAGACTGCGAGACTGCGCGACATTTCATCCTGCCGCAAACTTAGCTTGTTGCCGTTGAGCTTTGGTTCGTAAGTGTATTTCCAATCGGTAATATCGAGATTGTTCGCCGAAGTGCGCGGCGAATTTAAGTTTTGATTCGCGGCGATCAACTCCAACCGCCGTTCGACGAGCGAGAATCGCGCCGCCGATTTGCCGAAC
>JANPDZ010000165.1:0-5402 GCA_031431735.1 Acidobacteriota bacterium
TGGACGAGCGAGAATCCTTGGCTTGCGAAAATGATCCCCATAACTCATCAATAATTGCCTCAAAAGTTAAACTTTGTAATGGTCTCATCCAAAAATGATGCCATATCTGCTCCAAATTGCGAAAGAACTATTTTCTCATCATCCCATTTCTATTGCCTTTTTTTCACTCACCGAGAATTGCTGATAAAAAGTTAATTTATTTATTTTGAAAAAAAATTTGTGTCTTTGCAGAAAATGTTAAACTAATCGGTCAGAGCATTTTTTGAAAATCAGTTGCCTCATTAAAATAGTTTATCGCAAGATAAAAAAATCCTTGCTGAAAACAAATAATGTAGTGTAGAATCTTTGCCATAATCGCACTAATGAAACGATTGCATAATTCTTTTTGCAACTTTCAGAAACATTGCCCTTTAAATAACGTGTTAATAATTTAGAATCAGAGGTTTTTATTATGAGACTATCCTTCAAGAAGCATTCCGTTTTGCTTTTTCTTTCCTTTCTACTGTTAGTAAATTTACAAACCCTTGCCCAGGATAAAGAATGGCGCGAAGTTACACCGGCCGAATTGCAGATGAAAACTCCGAAAGTCGAACCGGATGCCGATGCTGAAGCCATCTTTTGGGAAGTTCGTGTCGATGACAGCTCACCGGATGTATTGGTTATGAAGCATTATATCCGCGTTAAGATTTTTACTGAACGCGGACGCGAAAAATACAGCAAAGTTGACATTCCTTTCGTCAAAGGAATGAAGATCAAAGATATTTTGGCGCGGGTTATTAAGGCGGATGGAACAATTGTCGAATTAGCCAAAACCGATATTTTCGACCGCGAAATTGCTAAACAGGATAAAGCCAAGATCAAGGCAAAATCGTTTGCCGTGCCGAATATCGAACCGGGCGTAATCGTCGAATATCAATACAAAGAAGTGATCCCGGGCGCAAGCGCAAGCGGTATGCGAATGAAATTCCAGCGCGATATTCCGATTCAGACAATCTCTTATTTTTTTAAACCCGCGCTCGATGTTCGATATATGACCTTCAATATGGAGGACAATAAGTTCATTAAGGATAAAAACGGGTATTACCGGGCAACGCTGGAAAATGTTCCGGCACTTAAAGAAGAGCCGCGAATGCCGCCCGAAGACGAAGTCCGTTCGTGGCTGCTGCTCTATTACACCAATGATCTAAAAGGCGATTACACGGATTTTTGGGCACGGGCAGGCGGATTTATTGCCCGCACGTGGGAAATTAAAGACACACTTAAACCCGGCAAGGAAATCAAAGCCGCGGCGGCGCAAATTACCGCCGGAGCCGCTTCGCCTGACGAACAGCTCACGAAAATATATGAATTCTGCAAAACGAAGATCAAAAACATCACCTTTGATACGCAGATGACCGACGAGGAAAAAGAAAAGATCAAGCCGAATAAATCAACCAATGATACTTATCAGAAACTTCAGGGCACGAGCAGCGAGATCAACGAATTGTTTGCGTCTTTAGCGACGGCGATCGGCTTGGAGTCGAGACTTGCCTTTGGCGGCGACCGCTCTGAAAAGTTCTTTAACCCGAAACAGGCGCATACTTCGTTCATTCATTTTTCGGCGATCGCCGTCAAGGTTAATAATCAGTGGAAATATTTTGATCCGGGCAGTTTGTTTGTACCCGCCGGAATGCTCTCCTGGTTTGAAGAAGACACGTCGGTTCTTTTATTGGGATATAAAGACTATGTCCGAACCGAAATTCCGCTTTCGGACGCCGACAAATCGGTTGCCAAACGTACTGGCAAATTCAAACTGCTCGAAGACGGCACTTTGGAAGGAACCGTGCGGATCGAATATACCGGACATCTGAGCAATCTTTATAAGTTGAACAATTACGACGATTCGGCCGTCAAGCGCGAAGAATCGCTCAAGGAAGAAGTCAAAAAACAGATCAGCACCGCAGAAATTTCGAATATCAGTATCGAAAATGTTACCGACCCCGAAAAACCGTTCACCTACGAATACAAAATCCGCGTACCGAATTACGCGCAAAAAACAGGTAAGCGGCTTTTTCTGCAACCCGGCTTTTTCGAATACGGAAAAAATCCGCTGTTTTCGAGCGCGACGCGCAAATACGATATTTATTTTCAATATCCGTGGGCGGAAAACGACAACATCGAGATCGCATTGCCACAAGGTTTTCAGCTCGATAATGCCGAACAACCCGGTGAAGTTGCCGATCCGAGCCGGATCGGTGTGCTGAATATCAACATTACTATTACAAAGTCAACGAATGTGCTTTATTACCAACGTAACTTTAAGTTTGGCAATAACGGAAAGATTTTATTTCCGGTTGCTGTTTATCAGCCGTTAAAGGCTTTGTTCGATGCTTTTCATACATCGAATACGCAGCTGCTGACGCTTAAACAAAATTAACAACCAAACGGATCCCGGTTTTCTGTTAAAGAAAACAATCAGGAAACCGAGATCAATAACCGGCAAATTTTTGTCGAAAACTCTTCCGATCTATGAACTGCAAACACTCTATTTTTCAACTCCGAATCGTTCAGGTCATTGTTTTTATTCTGCTGATCGGTTTGCAATCCGCGCTGGCGCAAATTCAATGGCGACCGGTCAGTCAAACCGAGCTGGATATGAAAACGCCTCTGGTCGAACCCGATGCCGATGCCGAAGCCATCTTTTGGGAAGTTCGCCTCGACGATAAAAAAGGCGGCAAAATGTTTTATAACCATTATGTCCGCGTCAAAATTTTTACCGAACGCGGGCGCGAACGTTTTAGTAAATTCGACATTCCGTTCGACAAAGACAAAAAGGTCGAAGAAGTTGCGGCGCGCGTCATCAAGCCTGACGGGACAATTAGCGAGCTTCAGCCGGGCGATATTTTCGAGCGTGAACTTCTCAAAGCGGGCAAAATCTCGATCAAAGCCAAATCTTTCGCCGTGCCGGGCATTGAGCCGGGCGTAATTGTCGAATATCAATACAAGGAAACTCTTAAGGGCGATTCGGCAAATAACGAGCGGCTGTTTTTTCAGCGCGACGTTCCGATGCAGAAAGTTACTTATTACGTTCGTCCGCGAAAGGATTCGTCGCTTAATTTCGATTATCAAAATATGCCGCAGATGCGTTTTTTGATTAATGATGAAGGATTTTATGTCGGAACGCGCGAAAATGTTCCGGCATTCAAGGAAGAACCGCAAATGCCGCCCGAAGACGAAGTTCGCCAATGGGTTTTACTTTCTTACGAGTCCTATTTTTCATTCAGATGGAGCTTTTTAGGCAATCCGCTCGGACTCGGGTTTGACGAAATAACCAAACCAAGTAAAGAGATCGAGCAAAAAGCGCGTGAATTAACGGCAAACGTCACGGATGATGACGAAAAATTGCGAATTATCTACGATTTTACTCAAAAACAAATCAGAAATGTCAGTTACGATAAATCATTTACTGACGAACAGCGTGAAAATCTCAAGAACAAAAAAGCCTCCGACACACTAAAGCGCGGAATGGGTAATGCATACGATATTAATGATCTTTTTGCTTCGCTGGCAAAAGCGGCCGGATTCGATGCCAATGCGATGTTCTCAGGCAATCGGGGCAATAATTTCTTCAATCATGAAAAAGATCTGCATCCGCGATACATTCATCGTTCGGGAGTCGCCGTCCGGCGCGGCAACATCTGGAAACCCTTTGACCCGGGAACGCCGTATATGCCGTTTGGAATGACTTTTTGGCACGATGAACTTATTTCTACAATGATTGCGGGCGGCGGCGGTTATAGCTGGGTTCGTCTGCCGTTAACCGATTACAGTAAGAATCTTTCCAAACGAACCGGCAAATTTAAATTGCTCGAAGACGGCACGCTGGAAGGTTCTCTGCGTGTCGAACACAATGGTCATCAGGCAATTATGCGCCGCGCAGATATGTTTGAAAAATCGCCGGGCGAGCGCGAAGAAATTATTAAAAACTCGTGGAAACAATCGGTTCCCACGGCGGAAATTTCCGATTTTTCAATGGAAAATTTCAATGAGCCGGCAAAACCTTATACCTATTCTTTTAAAGTTCGCGTGCCGAATTACGCGCAGAAAACCGGCAAACGATTGTTTTTGCAGCCCGGATTTTTTGAATATGGAAGAAGTCCTTTGTTTTCCGCCGAGTCTCGCAAATACAGCATTTATTTTGAATTTCCGTGGTCGGAAGATGATGAAATAGAAATCGAATTGCCGAAAAATTTTGAAGCGGACAGCATCGAATCGCCCGGCGCGGTCAACGAAGCAAAAGGCATCGGTTCATTAAAAATCAAAATTGATCTCGTCAAAGAAACAAATGTTTTGAAATACAGCCGCCAATTTTTTTTCGGCGGCAACGGAAATATTCTGTTTTCAGCCGGAGCTTACAAACCGTTAAAGATCTTGTTTGATTCTTTCCATAAATCCGATACGCATACTGTTTCGCTTAAACAAAAACAGTAATTTACATAACTGATTTCGGGAGGTTTTTATGAAATTTGTTCCTCGTCTGATCTGTTTAATCGTTCTGATTTTTACGTTTGTCCAATTTTAGTGAGCGAGTGGTAAGTAGCTCGCCAATGTCACATTAGGAAATTGGGGTAACTTTCTTTTTATCCTACTTTTATGAGATAAAGAGTAGTATGTCAAACAAAAATCATCGTGCGCCAGCGACCCTACGAACTGGGGTTTGCCACCCGCTGCTTTAGACACCTTGGAAGGGAGTCTCCGGGCTTTGCACGAGCGTTACGCGCATTTCTATCGCAGTAAAACACGCGATTCGAGTCCTTGCGGGTTTCGTTATTTGGTCGCTCTGCTGCGCATGGAAGAGGAGCGCAACTTTACCGCTATCGACCGCTTAGTCGAGAAGGATGGACAACCAATGCAACACTTTATGAGCAATTCGCCGTGGTCGGCGCGGGATTTATTAGGTCAAGTGCGGCACGAAGTGGCAGAGCGTCCGGAGTTTGGAGAAGGCGGTTGGCTGCTCTTGGACGAGAGTTGTGATGAGAAAGCCTCGGATCGCTCGATCGGAGCCGGGCGGCAGTATAACGGACGTTTGGGGAAGGTCGAGATGAGTCAAACCGGAGTTTTTTTGGCATTTAGCACGGGGTGGGAATGGCTCTGGGTGGATGGCGAATTGTTTGTGCCGCAAGCGTGGTTCGAGGAATCGCGGAAAGACTTGCGGGAGCGTTTGGGGTTGCCGGAAAAGCGTATTTTTGCGAGCAAAATTGAGTTGGGAGCGCAGATGGTGGAGCGTGTTGTCAGCGAAGGGGAGTTGAAGATCAAAGGGGTCGCGTGCGACACATTATATGGGCGGAGCGTCTGGTTGCGGCGCCAGTGGGCGGGGTTAGGGTTGGTGTATATGGCGGAAGTACCAGTCGATACGAGGGTTT
>JANPDZ010000166.1:0-4998 GCA_031431735.1 Acidobacteriota bacterium
AATGTTTGGCAAACGGTGTCGAGTTTTCAAACGGAACGCGCTACGTTTCAGCACAAGTTTGCGGTTGCGAACAAGTCAGAACCGCCTGCGGTAGCGGGCGGGTGAGTGATTGCGCGGAAAAGATTGAAGGAGAAACATACCACGTCGCTACCGCTCTGTGTTCTGACAGAGAACAAGTCAGAACCGCCTGCGGTAGCGGGCGGGTGAGCGATTGCGCGGAAAAGATTGAAGGAGAAACATACCACGTCGCTACCGCTCTGTGTTCTGACAGAGAAACCATTGTCAAACTCGAAAAACGCGGCGAAGCATACAAAGTCAAGACAAAAGTTCTGATCGGTGCGGACGGTGCCAATTCACGGGTTGCAAAAGACTTAAAGCTTGATGAAAATAAAGAATGGATCGTCGGGTATGAAGAAGTTTTTCAAGTTGAAAACACAAACCGCGAACCGCGTCTGCATTGTTTTCTCGACGGTGAGCTCGCGCCGGGTTATCTGGCGTGGATCGCCGACGACGGTGAGGAAATTCACATCGGTGTCGGCGGTTATGCCGCTGATTTTAATCCGCGCGAAGCATTAAAGATCTTTAAAGAAAAGACGAAAGACATTCTTGATCTGAAAGACGCGAAATTAGCCGAAACACGCGGCGGACGAATTCCGGTCGGCGGCGTTTTACGGCGCATTGCGAACGAAAACGGAATTTTGATTGGCGACGCGGCGGGCGCGGTTTCGCCGCTGACAGCCGGCGGACTCGATCCTGCCTTAAGGCTTTCGCGCTTTGCAGCGGACGTTGTTTGGGAAAGATTGCAATCGGATGACTCAAAAGTCTTATTAAATTATTCAGGCGAATTGTTTCGGGCGCGGTTCGTTTCGCGGCTTTGGATGCGGCGAATTATTAAAACCTTTACAAATCAAAGACTTTTGGAACTCGGCTTTAGCTTTTTGCGTGGAAGAATCGGACAAAAATTTGCCAAACACGTCTTTTTCGGGCGCGGTTCGTTTCCCGATGTTAAAATCAAGAAGTCAACGGCGATTGGCTATCAAAAATCCGGAATTTGAAAATTGGAATTATTTTTATGAACGAAAGAACAAAAATCGGTTTAGAGATTTTAGAAGCGGCGGTTTTGCTTGGGGTTTTGGGCGACGTTTTGCTTCGCACGACGCCTTGGGGATTGAATGTTTTGCTGTTTGTCGGGGCGTTGGCGGCAGCAATGATAATGCTGATTTTGCGGCGCAAGCGTGAATTTTGGAACGCTCAAACGATTGCGCTGAATATTGCGCTGGTTTTCTTTGCGGCGATGTTTGTCTGGCGCGATTCGATGGAGTTGAAAACCTTTGATACGTTGGCAATTCTGACGATTTTGGCGATTTTGACTTTGCCCGCTTTGAAGATCAAAACACAGATCGCAGGCGTTTTTCATTATTTTATCGGCTTTATATGGTCGGGTATTAGCGCGGGATTCGGTCCGTTTTTTCTCCTTTTCGGCGATATCAAATGGAAAACGATTCCGCAAACGGGTTGGTCAAAACATCTGATCGCGGTTTTGCGCGGACTCGCGATTGCCGTGCCGATTCTGCTCGTTTTCGGTGCGTTATTCGTCGCGGCAGACGCGGTTTTTCAAGGCATTGTCGAGCGGACTTTTAATATTCGGCCCGATATTCTGGTCGCCCATTTCTTTTTTATCGGCTTTTTTTCGTGGATTACAGCCGGATATTTGCGCGGTTCGCTGATTGAAAATTTCTCAAACGATGTGGCGGAAACTTTTCTTGAACCGAAGACGGAAATCAAACCGCAGATATTGAGCATCACGGAAATCAAGGACGAAGAACCGCCGAAAGCCGAGGCAACGCCGAAAACGGAAGAGAAAAAATGGAGTTGGCAGAATTTCAATAATTCGATTTTGCCAAAATCTTTGACGCTCGGCGCAATCGAGGTTTCGATCGTATTGGGTTTGATAAATCTGCTTTTTCTAAGTTTCGTGATCGTCCAGATCCCGTATCTTTTCGGCGGGTTTGAACTCGTCCAAAACACGCCCGATTTCAAATTGGCAGAATATGCGCGGCGCGGTTTTGGCGAACTCGTCGCGGTTGCTGCGCTCGTTTTGCCGATTCTGCTTGCTTCGCACTGGCTTATGCGGAAAGATTCGCCCGCAAACGAAATGATCTACCGCGTTCTGGCGGGAATCCAAATCGCTCTGTTGTTTGTGATTATGATTTCGGCGGCGCAGCGATTGTTTATTTTGACCGGAAATCTCGGCTATGGGTTGACGACCGTAAGATTTTATCCGTTCGTCGTGATGATCTGGCTCGCGGTCGTTTTTATCTGGTTTGCGGCAACAATTTTACGCGGCGCACGGGAACAATTCGCCTGGGGAGCGTTGTGGTCGGCGTTGTTTATTTTCGGTAGCCTTCATTTTGTAAATCCCGATGATTATATTGCTCGCACAAATATTCGACTGATGCAACAGGGACGCGCGTTTGACGGGCGTTATAACTCGAATTTAAGCGATGATGCTGTTCCGGTTTTGCTCGAAAATGTACCGGCAATGAGTTTTGAACAGCAATGTTATGTGAAAAACAGACTTTCGCGCCGCTTGGTTGATTCGGAAAAAGAGAAGGACTTTCGCTCATTTAATTTTTCGCGTTGGTCAGCGCGGGTAATAATTGCCAATAATAAGGATAATCTCAGCACTTTGAATTGTCCTTCTCATACGCAGTATTTTAGAAGAGGGTCTGACGACGAAGGCGGCGAATAATCTGTAAGAGCTTTTTTCACGATGGTTTTCTTGCTTTTGCTATCTTTACCTTTTAAGATGAAGACACAAACAGCGCGTGTTTGTGTCTTTAATCATCTTAAAATAGCTTTGTAAATTTCTTTTTTAACTTGAGTATTAGATAAGCCTGAAATTTGGAACAACTTTCAATTGCGGCACATTTAACCGCTGAAATAATGGATAATTGATAATGAATAATTGATAAAGCGGGTTTGCTAATGCCGAATTTATCAATTATCAACTATCAATTATCCATTATTTCAGTAAATTTTCTTATCCAATACGCAGGTTTTTTAATTAAAAATGCCTGATGAATTTTCAAAAAAACGTGATTTTGTCCGCGAATATCTGTCGTATTTGCAGGTCGAAAAAGGTTTAGCGAAAAATTCACTCGAAAGCTACGAACGTGATTTGCGGAAGTTGAAAACTTGGGCGGAAAAGAATAATTTTGATTTGCTGGCGTTGACGCGGGCAGATTTACGCGAATGGCTGATCGATCTGGCCGGTGAGAATCTGTCGGAAAATTCGAAACGTCGCGCTGTCAGCGCACTTCGCGGATTTTATAAATTTCTGATGTTTGACGGTCACATCAAAAAAAATCCGGCGGAAGATCTCGCCGCGCCGCAGAAAGGTTTTTATCTGCCGAAGTTTTTGAATCAAGCGGATATGGAAAATCTTTTGCAAACTCCCGATGTTTCTGGCGAAACGGGTCTGCGCGATCGCGCGATTCTTGAACTAATGTATGCCTGCGGTTTGCGCGTTTCAGAAGCGGTTGATTTGCGGATCCCGGATGTCGAACTCGATGCGGGAATTTTGACCTGCAAGGGAAAGGGAAGCAAAACGCGAAAGATTCCGATCGGCACAAGCGCGGTCGAGTGGCTCAAAAGCTATCTGGTTTTGCGGCGCCGAAAGGAAAATTTTGAAGTTCAAAATTTGTTTGTGACGTCCGCGGGCAGACCGATCAACCGGCAAATAATTTTCCTGTTCATCAAAGAATATGCTGAAAAGGCGGGTTTGCAAGATGTTTCGCCGCACACTTTGCGGCATTCCTTTGCAACGCACCTTGTGCAAAACAGTGCGGACATTCGTTCGGTTCAGCAAATGCTCGGCCACGCCGACATCTCGACCACGCAGATCTACACGCACATAACGGACGCTCACTTGCGGAAAACCTACGAAAAATTTCATCCGCGTGCAAAGGCAAAATCCGACATCAAAGGAAATGAGTAAAACAAATCCGACTCGACTTGCAAGTTAGTGAAAGTTTCGCTAATATAGCACTTTTGCTAAGTGACTTAAAAAGTCGTCAGTAGCAATCATAAAGAATATTTGCATGGGTGGTCGAGCGGTCAAAGGCAACGGGCTGTAAACCCGTCGGATTAATTTCCTACGTAGGTTCAAATCCTACCCCATGCACCATTTCGATTTCGGATTTGGGATTTGCGATTTCGGATTTGTTTTAACAATCCGCAATCCGCAATCCGAATTCCGCAATCGGCAAGGGCGGGAGTAGCTCAGTTGGTAGAGCGTCAGCCTTCCAAGCTGAATGTCGCGAGTTCGAGTCTCGTCTCCCGCTCCAAATTTTTTTTGAAAACTTGAAATTAAACTGAAGCAATATGCCTTATAAAACTTCAGAAGAACTGAAAAGCTATAGCCGCGAATATTATCAGCGTCATCGAAAACATCTGCTCAAAAAGCAGAAAGAAAAGAACCGGCGATTTGCTGAAAATCGAAGAAAGTGGTTGGTCGAATACAAAAAGACCTTAAAATGTGTTCGCTGTGAAGAAAATCATCCGGCGACGCTAACTTTTCATCACAAAGAAAGTTCTGAAAAGAGTTTTGAGATAGGTAACGCTTTGTGTTTAGGCGTTAGTTTAAAAAGGCTTAAAGCCGAAATTGAAAAATGTGAAGTATTGTGCGCCAACTGTCACGCAAAAGAACATTTGGCGCATCTATACCAATAAGCCCGAGTAGCTCAGGGGTAGAGCGTTTCCTTGGTAAGGAAAAGGTCGCGAGTTCGAATCTCGCCTTGGGCTTCACGAAATTTTAATAATTTTTTTAGTTCGACAGGAGAAATAGATAATAAAATGAGCAAAGAGAAATTTGACAGAAGCAAACCGCACGTGAACATCGGAACGATCGGACACGTTGACCACGGGAAAACGACTTTGACGGCGGCGATTACGAAAGTGATGAGCAAACATAATCCGAAGATGACGTTTCGCTCG
>JANPDZ010000167.1:0-3382 GCA_031431735.1 Acidobacteriota bacterium
AGAAAGTTGCCCGCGAAATGACGCGAAAGGCACGAAATAGAAAATTAGATTGAATCATTTTCGCTTTTTTTAGCGTCTTTTAGCGTTTATTCGCGGGCAACTTTCTTATTTTCCGGGCAACGCAATTTTTAGACCGCTCACTAATGATTTTTCGTGTATTTCGCAGGCAAAAAAAATAAATTTTATGCAAAGTTCAAGTGCAACAAAACAACATACTTTCGCCGAAGACGTTCTCAAAGGGTTGTCTTCGACACCAAAATCTCTTTCGTCAAAATATTTTTACGACGATGAAGGTACGCGGCTTTTTCAGGAGATCATGAAATTGCCCGAATATTATCTGACACGGGCGGAGTTTGAGATATTTCAAACTCAGTCTTCGGAGATTTTTGAGGCTTTTGATGCCGACACCTCGGCGTTTGATTTGATCGAAATCGGTGCGGGCGACGGCACGAAAACTTCTCTTCTGGTTGAGCATTTTCTTGAAAAAAATACCGATTTTAGTTTTGTGCCGATTGATATTTCATCGGAAGCCTTGAATTTTTTGACCGAAAAATTTGCTGAAAAATTTCCGGCGCTAAAAATACAACCCGAACAAGGCGATTATTTTCGGACGCTGGAAACTTTCAAGGAAAGATCCGACAAGAAAAAAATTATTCTATTTCTTGGCTCAAACATCGGTAATTTCAGCCAATCGCAGGCTTTGGATTTTTTCGGACATCTGCGCGAAGTGATGAATGAGCAGGATTTGATCTTTATCGGTTTCGATCTGCATAAAAATCCGAAGACCATTCTTCGCGCCTACGACGATGCCAACGGCATCACCGCCAAATTTAATATCAATTTACTGAAACGCATCAACCGCGAACTCGGCGCAAATTTCAATATCGAAGAATTTTCGCATTACGCTGCCTATCATCCGACCGAACACGCCGCGCGCTCGTTTTTGATCAGTCAGAAAAAGCAAACGGTGACGATCGAAACTCTGAATCAAAGTTTCGAGTTTGAAAAATGGGAGCCGATCTTTATGGAGGTTTCGCAGAAATACAATCTCCAAATGATCGAAGAACTTGCCCAGAAAAGCGAATTTGCGATCGTCAAAAACTTTTTCGACAGCAATAATTTTTATACAAATTCATTATGGAAACCGAAAATGAGGGATGAGGGATGAGGGATGAGGGATGAATCAGAAATAAACGGACAGGATTTATTCATCCCTCATCCGTCATCCGTCATCCATCCAAACCCGTCTGCTACCGCAGACGGTTCTGACAAGATGAATTTTACAATTCTGCGTTTTGACACAATTGAATCAACCAACACCGAAGCCGCAAACCAAGCAAAACGCGGCGCGGATGAAGGTTTGTGCGTCATTGCGCGTCAGCAAACGGCGGGACGCGGAAGGCACGGGCGCGCTTGGATCTCCGAAAAAGACGCCGGACTTTTTTTCAGCATTGTTTTGCGCCCGCGCATTGAAACGCGTCTTTTGCCGCTGATAACCTTGATGGCGGCGATCGCCGTTCACGATACGATTGAAACGCTCTACAAATTTGATTGCGACATCAAATGGGTCAACGATATTCACACACGAGGAAAAAAGATCAGCGGAATACTAGCGGAAACTTGCGAAACGCCGAAAGGTTTGGCGGTCATTGTCGGCATCGGAATCAACCTGAAATCGTCAAATTTTCCGCCTGAGATTTTGGAAATTGCGACCTCAATCGAAGCCGTGACCAACCAAACCCCGAATGCCGAAGATTTATTACAAAGGTTGACCTATTTTCTGTCGGAATACTACGATATTTTAGAGCGCGATAACGGCGCGGAAAAAATTCGCACGGAATGGTCGAATCGTTCATCTTACGCGTTTGGCAAAAATGTTAAAGTCGTGTTAGAAAAAGAAACGATTTACGGCACAACTTGCGGCATCGAAAAAAACGGCGCGTTGCGCGTCCGGCTTGATTCGGGCGAGATCCGCGTCGTTCACGCCGGCGATGTTGGAAATCTGCGAAGCGATAAAGACTTTTTTTAACGCAAAGACGCAGAGGCGCGAAGGCGCAAAGTTGAAAAAGCAAAAAGGTATAAAGCAAAAAGGATTATTCGTTTCCCGAAAAATCTAAATAAAATACTTTGCGCCTCTGCGCCTCCGCGTCTTTGCGTTAAAAATTCTTCCATGCGTTAAATATTTTATGAAAAAAAGACTTTCCGAAATTCATCCGATCTTTTACCGAACACGCATCAAACAAAAGCGTCTGTTTCGCCATCTCGCCGATCTGCCGCGGAGCTTCGCATCCGAAATCCAAACCGAAAATCTGCCCTTTAATTGTAAAAAGCATCAGTCTTTGTTGCGGCGCAAGCTCGGGAATTCCGCGCCGGAACTACAGGAAAACAAGATCGCCAACCTCAAGATCGCGTGCCCGACGATCGACGGGCTTTTGGTCAAACCGAATCAGACTTTTTCATTCTGGCGGCGTCTCGGCGAAGCGACCGCCGAAAAAGGCTATGTCGAAGGAATGCAGCTCTCGCGCGGCGAAGTGGTGCGAGGTGTCGGCGGCGGTTTGTGCCAGCTTGCCAATCTGCTTTATTGGATGGCACTTCACACGCCGCTTGAAATCACCGAGCGGCATCATCATAGTTTCGATCCTTTTCCCGACGAAAACCGCACTCTGCCGTTCGGCAGCGGCGCCGGCGTTTTTTACAATTACATCGATCTGCGTTTTTTCAATCCAACTGAATATACGTTTCAAATAAAACTCTACTTGACGGAAAACCACCTGAAAGGCGCGATTCTTTCAAAAGATGAAATTCCTTACAGCTACCACGTATTTGAAAAAAACCATCAATTCCGACAGGAAAACGGAAAGAATTACCGCGAGAATGAGATCTGGCGTGAGATCATCGACCGCAAGACAGGAAACAGAATCAACGAAGAACTTCTTGTCAAGAATTTCGCGGAAGTAAAATACGAATTGAATTTTGCGCCGCAAGAGTGTAATTTGTAAAAAGCCCTTATTTAGACATTTAATAATATTATGAGTAACGAATTTGATTTTGACAGCGAAGACGTAGGTTTTGAAAATTTTGACGGCGACTTTGACGAGTTTGAAGAATTTGCCGAAATTGAGGACGAAGAAGTGCTGGTGCGAACCGCCGTTTTGTCAAAAAACAATATGATCGCGCTGTTGTGCATAAAAACCGCGACCGAAGGCGGAGCAATTTGCCGCGTTGATCCGCGTGAAGCCCAACCATCTGTGCAAATCTACGACAATCCCGAAAAAGCCATCGAATGGTTTAATAAAAGTCTCCGCACAAGTCATCAAAACGGCTGGAAAATCGTTTATGACGGCTTGCCGCTTCTAGGATAAATTAGTCGAGAGTCGAGAGT